>JANXNT010000014.1 GCA_025353985.1 Limnoglobus sp. | reverse complement strand
TGTCATACCGATGGCTCCACCACAACCGTGGCTTCGGTTCCGTCCACAATTGTGGCTTCGGCACCGTCTACCACAGACACTCCGGCGGCTTCCAAATTCGCAGTCGCTTCGCTTGCGGCACTTGCCGCAGCGATGGCTTCGTCGGCCGCACGATTCCGTGCGGCGATCTCCTCGGCTTCGGCTTCCGCCTCAGCTTCGGCAATCGCTTGCGCCGTCGCGTTTCGTTCATCTTCCACGCTGCGTTCCATATGGTCGGCGTATTCTTCTGCGTAAGCGATCACTTCGTCCGCTTGCTCCAGCGGCAGCCCCGTAAAATCGGTAAGTTCCGCACCATCGATAAAGGTTAAGTCGTTATACGACAAAAACCCATCGCCAATCATCGCCTGTACGTGTTCTTCGCTCACGTTCGGTAGCTGCGCGAACCAGCGTTCGGCCCGTTCGAGGCTCTCGGCCAGCTCCTCGTGGGTCATAATTTCAATGTCCCAACCGACGAGTTTCGAGGCCAGTCGCACGTTCTGTCCGCGTCGCCCGATCGCCAGCGAAAGTTGGTCGTCGGCAACGAGCACCACCGCCCGTCCGAGCCGCGTATACGTGAACACTTCGCTGATCTGCGCGGGGGAAAGTGCGTTCGGGATCAAGACTTGCAGCGAATCGTTCCAGCGAACGATGTCCAGCCGCTCGCCGTTGAGTTCTTCGATGACGTTCTTGATTCGACTGCCGCGAACACCCACGCAGGCACCCACGCAATCGACTTTCGTATCGATGCTCGACACCGCCAACTTCGAGCGATACCCCGCCTCGCGGGAGATCGCGCGGATGTCGATCGTGCGGTCTTCTATTTCGGGAATTTCATCTTCGAATAAAGCGCGAACGAAGTCCGGGTGAGCCCGCGACAACACGATCTTCACGCGCTGCCCCGCCTTGCGGACTTCGAGCACGACGGCCTTGACGCGTTCGCCGACGTGATGCGTTTCGCCGGGGATTTGCTCGCTGCGTGGCAGAAGGGCTTCGCTTTTGCCGAGCGACACAATCGCCGTGCCCGCATCGACGCGGGTGACGGTGCCTTGAATCAACTCGCCTTTTTTGCCTTGATATTCGGTGTAAACGGTGTCCGATTCCGCTTCGCGCACCTTCTGGTAGATGATCTGTTTTGCCGATTGTGCAGCAATGCGGCCGAGCGTGACGGGATCGACGTCGGTTTCGTTGAACTTCGCCGAAATATCGCCGGTCGCCCGGTCGATGAGTACCAACACGCCTTCTTCGACCGCGAAGTGGCGCTCCGCAGCGAGCTTAATCGCGGCTTCGATCGCTCCGAAGATGACTTCACGGGAGATTTTCTTCTCCTCGTGCATCTTGTCGACGAGTTCGAGGATCGCCTTGCCGACTTCCCGTTTGGGTTCGACGACGATCTTAGGTGCTTTGGTTTTTGCGGTCTTCATGTTGAAACTCCCGGTCGTTTACGGCGACGCGTCGATTCGCTGCCCGGTAAGGCCATGGAACCAGTGGCATCGATCGGCGGGTATCCAAACGCTGTGGGGTTCGCCGACCCGTGGCGGCGTACCGGACGGCAAACTCACCCGTAAGCGGTCGGTACCGCGAACGAGGGTGAGAAACCACCCGCTGCCGACCGGTTCGGCCGAGACTACGAACCACCCGACGAATTCCGCCCCGATAACAGAGCGATCTTCCGGTGGCCGCAAATAAATGTCTTCGGGCCGGATGCCGAGCGTCAGACTCCGGTTCGACTCCCCCGCCACTATCCGGCCGATGGCCGGAGGAAGAGGCATGAGCATCGAACCTTCTTCCGAAGCAAAAATCACTTCGGAAGAGTCGCCGCCACTCGCACGACCGCGAATCAAATAAAACTGGCCCACGGCTAACGCCACGAATCGATTGTTAGGCCATCGAACCAGTTCCTCGGGCGTACCGAGTTGCTGCATTCGACCTTCGCCTAACACTCCTACGCGGCGACCCAGGGCCAGAGCATCGATCGGGTCGTGAGTGACAAGTAGCATTGTGGCTACCGAACGCTCCAGTAGCAAGTGCAGATCTTGACGAAATTCCGAACGAAAAACGGGATCGAGCGGCGCAAACGGTTCGTCCAGTAGCCAAATCGGCGCATTCCGTGCCACCAAACGAGCCAGCGCCACCCGATGTTTTTCCCCACCGGACAGTTGGTGTGGATACCGATCCATAAGGTGCGCGATCTGCAATACCGCATCAATTGCAGGGGCATTCCCGCCCGACACCTTCAGGTTCTCGCGCACGGTCAGGTGCGGATAGAGCGCCGGACGTTGCGGCAGGAACGCGACGCCACGCCGGTGTGCCGGCACGGACTTCATCGAGCGACCGTCGATAAAAATTTCGCCCGAATCCGGTTCTTCCAGCCCCGCAATCAACCGCAACAGCGTCGTTTTCCCCGACCCCGATGGCCCCAGCAGCGCCAGTCGTTCGCCCGTATCCACGTCCAGATCGAGCGAATGCAGCCCCACCGCCCCACTCGGGTACGCCTTCGACACGCCACGAAACGAGATCATTGCCATGAAGATACACTATACTTATCGCGATCGGAAATGAGACATTACCGGTCAGACAATCGATTCCCGTTAGTAGAGTCGAGGAGTGGCGCGGTGGTTCGGGTGGTGGGATTCACTGTCGCAATACTCTGCCGTTTTACCCGCACACCTTGGCTGCCGTTTCCACTCCCCGCTCATCGAACCGGACATGCAGAATTGCCGCATCCGGCTCTCCGACCCAATTCGGCACGATTACGCCCACAGCCGGAGACGATCGATCGCACTCACCAGATTCACTAAGCCGTAGTCTTCGTACAGTCTCAGATCGGGAGGACCGTGGAGGCCCGCCCTCTGTTGATGCTTCGCGCGAATCCACCAGCGGAGCCTGCGACACGTGTGTTGTTGCACCGTCTGCCAGGCTCCTGTCACGTAGCCCAGACGAAAATAGTTTCCCCAACCCATCAGAATCGGATTGAGCCGAGTCACCACTTCTTCTTCGCTCCGAAACACCGTTCGACGACTCGTTTCCTCGCGGATCTTGTCACAAACCCCGAGGATCTTTTTCTTGGCCGGCTCCGGGGCGATATACACCCGGCCTGTTCTCCAAGACACTTGTCGACCGAACGGGAAACCCAAAAACGTGAACGGCTCGCTCGGGACCGAACACTGACGCGTCTTCTTCTCGTTCACCGTCAACTTCCACTTCCCCATCATCGCACGCATCTGGGTCATGGCCTCTGCGGCCCGGCCCGGTTTGCAGCAAATGACGAAGTCGTCTGCGTAGTTCACGATGTGAGCGCCCAACCGCGTGGCGTGTCCGCCCGACTTCCAGCCCAGCACGAACCGACGCATATACAAATTCGCCAACAACGGCGAGGCCACGCCACCTTGCGGTGTGCCGCGACCTTCGTCCTTATTGCGGGTCGTTCGCGTCGCACGTCCGCTTTCGTCCGTCTCCTCGACCGCCGCTTCCAGCCACATCTTGACGAGATGTAACACGCGACTGTCGCTGATCCGACGAGCCACGCTCTTCATCAGCTCGTGGTGCGGAATGCTATCGAAGTAACCGCTCAGGTCCGCGTCAACGATCTCCGTATAGCCCCGATCCAGCCAGCACGGAACCCCCCGCACCGCATCGTGTGCGCTGTGGTTGGCTCGGTAAGCGTGTTGCTCCGGCTGCAAGTCCCCGTCGAAGATTGGCTCCACGACAAGCACAAACGCCATCTGCACCACTCGGTCGCGGATCGTTGGAATCCCCAACGGACGCAACTTGCCGTCCGCCTTCGGAATCCACACCCGCCGCACCGCTGCCGGTCGATACGCTTTCGTTTTCAGTTCCAAGACCAGTTCGCCCAACCATCGCTCCCGTCCGTACTCCTCAATGTCGTCGAACGTCTGACGGTCTACTCCCGCTGCCCCTTTATTTCGGCGACAACGTTCGTGTAGGCATACGCCAAAACATCCTTCCGATACACCTTGTCGTACAACGCGTAAAACCGATAGCTCGGCGACGCCTTCGCTTTCTCATGCAGCACCGTCTGGAGCTTCCCGACCGTATCGGGAGGTACTAGACTCATCGTCAATCTCCTGGCCTTCGCCCCTTTAGGTACTTCTTGGGAAGTGAGGCCCCTTCCCTCCACCGAAATTACTCGGCTTCCACGGTACTACGAGCCTCTCCGACTTCCGATGCGGCCCAGTCCATCCCTCGCAGGACTCTGGTTGATCGTCCCAAAAACGATCACCGCACCGGATCTCCCGTGTTGCGATGTCAATCCCCTTGTGCCGTGCCATCGTCATCACCCCGGCGGAACCACACGAACCCGGTTGTCTCGGCTCATGCAACATGGCCTTCCCCTTTCGGACAGAGGGTCGGCTTCCGCAATTAGCATTTTCGAGGCTCGCTCGACGTTCACTTCGCGTTATGGCCCGGACACTCGCTGAACGGCTAAACCGCCCTTTTCATCGAAGGCTCTCGACCGTTCGTTACCTCCCGATCGACTCCGACTGCTTCCTGGTGGCCCAACCGCCTTCCAGGATGGGTCTCGCACCCATAGGACCAACACCACCTTTCCACGGCGCACGCCCGAAGCGCTAGTGAG
>JANXNT010000010.1 GCA_025353985.1 Limnoglobus sp. | reverse complement strand
CCACTACGACCAAGGGCTGATTATCCTTGCGGGCGTGACCGGTTCGGGGAAATCGACGACGATCGCGTCGATGCTCGACTACATGAACGGCCGCGAGGCATTGCACATCCTGACGATTGAAGACCCGATCGAATTCGTGTTCACGGATCGCATGTCGGTCATCAATCAGCGCGAAGTCTACCTCGATGTCGTCGATTGGCACACGGCCCTGAAACATGCGGTGCGCGAAGACCCCGATGTGATTTTGGTCGGCGAAATGCGTGACCAGGAAACCTTCGAAGCCGGGATTCACGCGGCGGAAACGGGGCACGTCGTGTTCGGGACGATCCACGCTTCGACCGCCGCGAGTACGAATAGCCTTATCCTCGACTTGTTCCCGCCGACGAAGCACCACGCCGTGCGGCAGTCGCTGGCGTTCAACTTGAAGGCCGTCGTTGCACAGAAGTTGTTGCCGTCGATCCGCCCCGGAACGAGCCGATTGCCGACGAACGAGATCATGATCGTCAACCCAACGATCCGCAAACTGATCCTCGATAAGCGCGACGAATCGTTGCTGGACGCCATTCGCATCGGCTTCCTCGAAGGCATGGTAGACTTCACCGAAAACCTGCGACAACTAGTCGAACGGGGCGACGTGGACAAGGCGACGGCACTCGAATTCGCGCCGAACCCCGATCAGCTGAAGATGGCGTTTAAAGGTATCAAGGTGGCCGCACCAGGTATTCTGTAACCTCACGCATCGTGTCCGTCGTTCCCGATCCCCATGCAGGTAGGCCCATGAACGCGAAACTGATTCCGATCGATGGCGGACCCGCACTGCTCCTGAACAAGGATCTGACGCTGGTGGGGCGGAACGACGACTGCGATTTGCAACTCGATCATAAAAGCGTGTCGAAGCAGCACTGCATTCTGGTGAAGACCGAAGGGCTGATTCTCGTCCGCGATCTCGGCAGCACAAACGGCACGCGGGTCAACGGTCAGCGCATCCGTCGTGCGGCCCTTCTGCCCAACGACAACCTCGCGATTGCGAACTTCAAGTATCAGGTGATGTTCGGCGAAGAACCCGAAGCGAAATCGGCGGCGAAGCCCGTGCCAGAAACGCCGATCCAGCGTAACGCTCTTCCCGACGAATATACGTCGTAATCCGTCTGACAATCGGGTAGACTTGGTTCACTCCCGCACGATCGCGGGGTGAACGGAGCCTGCCATGAACTACCTGCCCTTCCTTTGCATCGCAATACTCGTCTCGTCGGCGACGCACGTTATCGCGGCCGACAAGCCCGATTGGGTCAAAGTCACGGATAAAGCCGGGTGGCAGCCACGCGATTCCTCGGGCGAAGTCGTCTTCAACGATCAACTCTGGATTCTCGGCGGCTGGTTCGATTCGTTCGCCGCGCCGCCACGCGATGTCTGGAAGTCCCGCGACGGGAAAACCTGGTCGCTTGCCGTGAAGGAAGCCCCGTGGAAATACAGCGATTTGCCGATGACCATCGCGTTCCAGGATCGCATGTGGATGATGGGCGGTTGGTACAACGGGCGGCTGAAGGGGCACGGCGCAACGAACGAAGTCTGGTCGTCGAA
>JANXNT010000062.1 GCA_025353985.1 Limnoglobus sp. | reverse complement strand
TTTTTATCCCAACGGGATTTCAGCGATTAGCCCCAGGTCGCGTTTCGCGCACCTGGGGTATGCTTTCCGGCGTGCGCGGCATTGCCAAAATCCGAACGGCACACGGAGTGTGCCTACTACAAATCGCCTTCGATTAGTGATTGAACAGGAACGCGGGGCTGTTCAGCAGTGCCCATGTCAGATCTTGCGCACCGAGAATGCGTGCGTCGCCCGGTGGGACTTTTGCGGCTTCGCCAGCGAGCAATTTGTACTCGTGATCTTGCGCGAGGTAGCGGTTACGAATGTCGGCCACTTGTGCGGGCGTTCGCTTGTCGGGTGCGATCTCAAGCATCGCGGACAAGTCGGCGGGCACGGGCGATGACAGCCGGATGCCCTTGTCGCTCGTCACAGACAGGCGGAATTTGCCGATGTTGTGAGACGTCCCGAAATGCTGATCGAGCGTGAACGTCAACTGCGAGCCTTCCTTGTCGGCAACCGCGCCTTGAATCGGGAACACCGCCGTGTGGGCGACGCCGAATTGCGCTGCAATCGCCCAACCGGTTGCCGGGTTATTGTCGATCGCGTTCTGGATCGGGAACGTGTCTTGAGCGAACGTCGCTTGTGCATTCGCGAACTTCACGGGCTTCGCTTTCTCGTCGGGCTTGGCCAGCGATTTGTGCGTGGCTTTGAACTCGTGAAGGACGAAGTTCCCGTTCTCCGCTCGCCCCGGTCCCTTCGCGGGCAGACTCGGATCAGGTAGCACTTCGAGGCGAACACCGGTGATCGTTGGGAGTTTCGTGTCCGCAACGATCGTGTACAGTTCGACCGTGTCGGTTTTCCCGCTGACGAGCAACGACATATCCGGTTGTTTGGCGAATGTCGCGCCGCTCTTTGCGGTGAACTTCGAGGGATCGAGGACGGTCCACGTTGGCGATTTCTGATCGCGCAGGCTCGTCTCCCACGTCTTTTGTTTATCGTCGATTAGCTTTTTGTAAGCCTCAAACGCTTCGGCCTTCTTGCGATGCTCCGCGATGAGTAACAGATGGTCCGGCCCCGCGCCGCGCATCGCCACGATGCCGGTTTCAATCTCCGCCTTCGTCGGGTGGCGGTTCAGCACCGAGAGGTAGACTTCTTCGACAACTTTCGCATCGTCTTTTTCCTTGATCGTGAACTTCGTGATGTGGTTGTTCGGGTCGTGGACGGCGTCGCCGACGACTGGCCCCGATACGAACGCCAGAATCGGCCCGAGCATCATGCCGCTCGAACGCTCGCACTCGCAAGCGCTCTCGCGGACCGGCTTACCGAGCAGATCGAGGAAACCGCCGGGCAGTTCGATATTGCTATCGAGTAGCTGAGCGGCCCGCGCACCGACTGGCATCCCTGGCAGGTGCGTTACGCTGCCTGTCGTCTTGTACACCGCATCGTAAAGTGCCTCCGCCGGGAGTCGCCGCGCGATGGCATGGGAGAAGTTCGTTTCGTCGTCTTTGTTCCATTTATTCGACACGATCGACAGCTGATATGTCCGCGTCTTGCAGATCGTCTTGATCAGTTTTTGCACGTCGAAATTCGACTTTACGAAGTCGTCGGTCAACTTCTCGAGGAGTTCCGGATTCGTCGCGGGGTTGCCCGCACGGATGTCATCGACGGGTTCGATGATGCCGACGCCGAGCATGTAACTCCAGACGCGGTTGACGTAGCTGCGTGCGAAGTACGGGTTCTTCGCGGAGGTAATCCACTTCGCCATCTGGGCACGGCGCGAACCCTCGGCCTTCACTTCTTCAGCATGGGTGAACGGGAACTTCGGCGGCGCGACGAGGTTTGTGCGGGCGTGTTTCACGTCGCCGGTTTTCGCGTCTTCGATGATTTCGACGAGTGGTGTGGCCCCTTCGACGGCAGTGCCCCCGATACGCTGGCCCTTATACTTTGGGTCTTCGCGGCGTGTGATTTGCGCGAAGTACGCACCGATCTGGTAGTACTGGTCTTGCGTCCATTTTTCGAACGGGTGATCGTGGCACTTATTGCAGTTGAAGCGAATCGCGAGGAACAACTGCGTGGTGTTTTCCATCACCGCATCGGGATCGCGGAGCGTCTTGAAGTATGCGGCGGGCGGGTTGTCGATGTTCGAGCCTTGAGCCGTTAAAATTTCGTTCGCGAACTTGTCGTACGGCATGTTTTTCGCCACCGCGTCGCGGATCCATTTGCGGAGTGCGATCGCGCCGTTGTCGCCGAGGAACTTGCGGTTGACCTGCATCATGTCGGCCCATTTATTCGTCCATTGCTCGATGTAGGCATCGCTGCCGACGAGCTTGTCGATGAGGGCTTCGCGCTTGTCTTTCGATGGTTTCGTATCGGCGAGGAAGGCACGCACTTCATCTGATGTCGGCGGCAAACCGGTGATGTCGATCGTGACGCGGCGGATGAATTCGGAGTCGTCGCAAAGGCCGCTCAACTGGATTTTCATCTTCTGGAGTTTCGCATCGACGAGTTGATCGAGCGGGCTGTACACCGGTTGCGGCGTCCAGACGAACGTCGAGCGATCCCCCATCACGACGACGGTCGAAGCCGCATACGCACCTTCGTAGCGGGCCAACATCGTCGTTTCGCCGCGGCGAATGCTCGTTGTTAAGCCCGATTTGTCGATCGTCGCGACTTCGGTATTGCTGCTTTCGATGAACGTCTCGGCGGAAACATCGCGGGTTTTGCCATCGGTGTACGTCGCGATGATCGAGAATTGCTGCTTCATGCCTATGACTGGCAGCGAGGGGTTCTTCGGGAACAACTCGATCGACGCGACTTTGGGAGCGGTCAGATCGAGTTTCACACCGTCGGCGATCCACGCCTTCACGAGGTCGTACGTCGGGTCGCCGGGCTGCCAGACGACGCCACCGACGTGCGGCACGGTACCCGCCGGTTTCATGAGCATCAGCGAGCGATCCGGCGCGGCGCGGTTGAAGCGGCGACTTTCGAGATCGTCGGTGAGTGAGCGGTGATCGAAGATCGGGTCGTAGCCACGCAGGCTGAGTTTGAAGCCGTTCTTGCCTTGGGCGCTGCCGTGGCAGGTACCCGCGTTGCAACCGAGTTTCGACAGCACCGGTTGCACATCGCGCACGAAACTGACGTTCGGCGCGACGGTTTGATTCGCGACCACAACGGGCACTTTCGCGGTTTGGCCGTTGAAACTTACGGTCAATTCGCCTTTGCCGTCGGCCACCGGGCGGACCTGTCCGCTTGACGAAACTTTGACCGCCGTGGGTGCCGTCACCTTCGCTAACCGCGTGACATCGACCATGTCGCCCGATTGCAGATGTGCTGTCACGTTGAGTTGGGCGTACGCGAACGGGTCGCCGAGCGAAATCGTTGCGGGTTTGGTTTCGATCTTCAGTACCGTTGCGTTCGCGGGCAGTTTTTCGGCATCGTCGGCCGCGCTCGACCACCCCGCCATCGTGGCCAGTGCGGCAATCGCGAAGAGGAAAGTACGTCGCATGGTGTCGTTCCGGAGAGGTCGTGTGTGGGGAGTTCGCAATCTACTTGGCGGCTTTTTTCTCGTCGATTTTCGTGACGGCGAACTCTTTCAGCAGTTTGCCAGTGACCGTATCGTGGAGCCAGATTTTCCCGTCGAACCCTGCCGACGCGAGGACTTTGCCATCGGCTTTCCAGGCGACGGTGTACGCGGGTGTCGTTGCGTTTGCGAGAACGAGATTCTTACCAGTGTCGGTGTCGAAGATGCGGATTTCGCCTTTGCCATCGAGGCTACTGGCCGCAGCGAACCGCTTGCCGTCCGCGTTGAATTTCGCGGTCGAGATGCGGCCTGGCATCGCATCGAACTGCTTGACCTTGTTCGAATCGTCGCCGATCTCGCGCTTCACTTCGCGGTGCATTTTGTAGAGCCGCGTGATGCCATCCGAACCGGCCACGAGCAATTCGTCGTAGGCGTTCGGCTTCGCACCGGGTGTGTCGGCAGGGATCTTTTGCATCGTCTTGACGGGCATCGGTCGGCGATCGATCGCCATCAGGCCGCCCTTCAACGCACCGGGCGTGATGCTCGTGATGTTGTCCACGAAGCGTTGCGTGGGAACGTCGGTTAGCTTCATCGTCATGTCGCGGCCGATCGACGCGAGGTGCAAACCATCTTGCGAAAACGCGGTGCCGAGAACCCAGTCCGAGTGCGTGCCCATTTGCAAGACTTGCTTGCCGGTCATCGAATCGATCGCACGCACGGTGTTGTCCGCACAGCCGAAGGCAACGATCTTACCATCGGGCGACCAACTGACGCCGAAAAGTGTGTCGAACGTCAGTGGGCTGGAAACTAGCAGTTTTTGTTTCGCCACGTCCCAAATTTGGATTTCGCCGAAGCGACCCGGCGAACCGCCCGCTACCGCCAACCGTGTGCCATCGGGCGAAAACGCGAGCGATTGCACCCGTTCGGATTCACCGACAAGCCTCGAAACCGCACCGCTACCGTCGGCTTTGTGAACGATGACTTCGTGATAGCCCGTTGCAGCAAGGTATTGGCCATCGGGCGAAAACGCGAGCGATGTCACAACGGGTAACGCGAGGTAAACCGGCGGGTGTGCGGCATCGACGAGGACCGCCTTCGCCGATGCGGGCGTGTCGTCTTTCGCGCCTTCCTTCACCCAACGCTCGACGAGTTGAATCTGATTCGCGGGCAGGGCGTCGCGACCCTTCGGCATTTCATGCGTACCGTCTTTCAACACGCGAATTTCTTGAACGAGGTAACTCGCGTCGGCGTTGCCGGGTACGATCGTCGGCTTGCCGGTCTCGCCCGGCTTCAGGATCGATGCATACTCGGTCATCACGTAACCGCCCTGCGTCTTGGCCGGTTGATGGCAGCCCTGGCAGTTCTGTTGCAAAATCGGGCGAATGTCTTTGAAGAAGCTAACGGGGCCATCGTTGGCCACCGGTTTAATTGGCTGCCCGAGGGCGACGCTAGACATCGCCGCCAGGAATGCCGCAGAGAGAATAAGGCAAGGAAATCGCATCAGTGACTCAGCCGTGGGAAGAGGCGGGCGTTATATACAATCGGGCAGAAACGTAGTTTATCAGAACGACGGGGGGCGAATCAAATAGAATTTGCGAGAATTGTTCGGGCACTCGAGATTTGTCTTTATCGAATGTGGAATTAGCCGCGACGCGGAGTCTTCGGAGCGGAGCGCGTGCGTGTCCCCATATTCGTCGATTGTCTGAAAATGGGTGAAGTCCACGCGCTCCGCTACGCAAAGCCTGCGCGTCGCGGCTAATTCGGATTGGATTTCAGCCGTTCATTGCGAAATTGCCGTTCACCAGCATTGCCCACCAGGCGATTTTGCAGGCGATGTGAATCCCCTGATCGATGTGAATGTTGAAAAACTTCTCGCACTTCGACAGATCGACGAACCAGTGAATGACCGTCTCCGCAATCGCAAACGTCGTGGCCGTGACCATGTCGTAGCCGAACCAGCGG
>JANXNT010001348.1 GCA_025353985.1 Limnoglobus sp. | reverse complement strand
GATCTGCGTTTCAGCGAGCGCTGGCCACGGCAACTCCGTCGTGCCGTCTCGCTGGATCGTCGGCAGTTTCGTTTCGTCGAATTGCCGGACCAACGCGCGCGGTGAACGGAAGGTCAACGTGCCTTCGTGCGTCTCCGCTTCGGATGCGGATTTGTACGTCTGCCGGTTCCGGCGTAGCACGTCGGACTTCATCGCGAACTCGGTCACGCAGCCATCGAGGATGTTCGCTGCCATACGGGTGTCACCAGTCGCGAATGCCGCTTCGCCCATCTGCCAAAGCAGGCGGCCATCGCCAGGTAACCAGAGCGCGAGTTGCTGCATGAGTGACAGCGTATCGTCAGTCGGCTTGCCCACGAACAGCGCATCGAGAACGGTCGAACCCTTCGGTTCATTCTGTCGCAGTTTCACGAGATTCCGGTGCGCGACTTCGAACGGTTTCGCGCGTGGCGGGGCCAGACGAACGGCATCGTCGAGCGCCGCCGCCGCTTGTTCGAGATCGCCCCCTAATTGCCACGCCGTACCTAGGTTGGCCGCGAGGCGGAAGTGCTCGGGGTTCGCACGCACGGCGGGTCGCAGAATCGCAATCGCCTTGTCCGCAAGTCCGAATCGCACGTAGAGTGCGCCGAGGTCAGCCGTTTCGTCGGCGGTAAGTACGCGGGTGCGATTCGCGGATTCGAGCTTCAGTCGCGCATCGGCATAGGCATCGTGGAGCGGGCTGGCCGGTTGCGGTGCGGCCAACAATCGCAGCGAACGATGGTCGAGTAAGAAGCCACGCCATTTCGCCGGTAACGGGTTCTGCACTTCGCCCGAATAGTGCAGCCCCGCCATCGCCATTGGGGCGAATATCGCGAACGCGATCAGCAACATGACGCATCTCATTCGCTCACCCGTTCGAGCACGTAAAGCATACCGGGGCTGTCGAGCCACCACTCCATGGCCGACGGTTCGCGAACCCGCAGGTGCGTCGCTTCGTCGATGCGGATCGTCTCGTTATTTTCAAATGACAACCCGGTGTCACGCAAGTAACCGAGCACCCCGGCGAACAGGTGGAACGTCGTCTGCCCTTCGTCGTGCCCCGCCGCGAAGTACGCGAGATCTGGCAAGCCGTAGCGGTGACTGGCGAAGGTCCGCATCCACAAGCCGGGCACGTCGGTCAGTTCCATTTTCGCGAAGCCGGCGTACAAGTATGGCAACGGCAACGCTCGCAATGTTTGCAGCATATCCTCGCCGGCTTCTTCCGGTTGCAGCGCGAAACTCGGCACCGCGGCGCGGGCATCTTCGTTCAGCGTGACCATCGCGCCGAAGTGAACGAGCGAACCCGCCACGGCTGCGACCGCAACAATCTGCTCCAACGGCACCTCATTCGTGCCCGCATAATACAGCAACACATGCGCCTGATGGCGTCGCGCTTCCTCTTTCATTTCCGGCGGGATTAGCGCGTTCCGCAAACAGCTTTCGACGAAACTCGCGGGCATCGGGCCGTCGAAGCCGAGGATTTTGACGACGTGCGTACCCCAACGTGCTTCTCCGCTAATCGCGGGCGGTGGCCCATCACCGCTGGCGGCATCCGGCGCAGCCGGGGCCAGTACAACGACAGCCGCCGCAAGGTCCGGGTGATAATCGCGCAACGCCGCCGTCAGCGAACCCGCCGATAAATCGACGAGGTCCGGGAACAACACCTGCAAACTCACGGGGTGGCTCATCGACTCCTCGCGGCTGAAAATAGCACTTTACACGAATGCGCGAATCTTTCGAGATCTCGCCACGACTCCCTCGCTAACAAATCCGATCCCGTTAGCCCGAAGCACTAGCGAGGGACACTCACCTTCCGCGATTGCGCGGTCGTGATGCGAGTTCGAAACACGAAGTTTTCATAAGACTGAAGGTTTACGTGAGATCTTCCGACGCACGGTTTTAAAGAATGAGTGCCAATGCCGAACAAATACCAGCAAATCGTGAAGCGACTACAACTGAAACCAGTCGATAAACCGGTTCGGCTTTCGGTAAAATCACTCCTCTATTTTGAAAGGACAATCGAGCAGCGACTTCCTGCTGACTACCGCGAGTTTCTTTCCCGATACGGGTTTGTGCATGGTTGTGGTGTCGTATTTCCAGAGTATGGAGAACCCGCGAAACCTTCCGGTGGTGTCGAGGTATTCCTCGGCGTGAAATCGGATGATGGATATGATATTATGGACACGTTAGAAGGTCTATCTGGACGGCTTCCGGATCATTTGATGCCCATCGCCGATAGTCCGGGTGGCTTAATTTGTCTTGCAATGGCGGGCATCGATACAGAAAAGATTTTCTGGTGGGGTCTCGAATGCATCAGTTTCGCAAACACACAACCTGTTCTCATCGCGGATGATTTTGACTCGTTCATGAACAGTCTTTATTTAGATGAAAACTAGCTCGTCTCAAGCTTGCCCGAACCACCTGCGTCATTGGATTTCCAACGCTAATAGCGCAGGATCATGTCCACGGTGAAGCGGTAGCGGAACAGGTCTTTGTTGCCGAAGAGTGGCAGTTCGAATGCGGCACCGATTTGCGCGGCTTCGGTGATCTTGAACCGCCCGCCGAGCGCCCCCGTTACCAGGCTCGCGCCCTTCGATTGCCCGCCGAAGTTGATCAG
>JANXNT010001292.1 GCA_025353985.1 Limnoglobus sp. | reverse complement strand
CCGCAAGAAGTGCGATCAGGTGCTCGACCTCGTCGACCTCGGTTACAAGCGAGACGCACTCGTGACTAGCCTTTCGCGCGGGATGACGCAACGCCTCGGCTTAGCGCGTGTGTTGCTCCACGAACCGCAGGTGCTACTGTTGGACGAACCCGCCAGCGGCCTCGACCCGCGTGCCCGCATCGAAATGCGCGAGCTAATCAAAGAGCTTCGCGGCATGAACAAAACCATCATGGTGTCGTCGCACATTCTGCCCGAACTCGCGGACATTTGTAATAAAATCGGCATCATCGAACGCGGTAAATTGCTCTTCAACGACGATGTCAACTCCGCAATCCGGCAGGTTCGCCAGAAGCACATTTACAACGTCTCGGTCGGCAAAGAGCAGAACGAACTCGCCGCGAAGAAGATTCAAACGTACGCCGAAATCGAAGCCGTCGAACTGACAGGCGAGGGCAACACGATCAAGGTTACGCTAAAAGACGCACACGAGGATGGCTGTTTCCTCCCCGAGCGACTCATCGCCGAGGGGTTCAAACTGCGTGCCTTCCAGGAAGAAGAAATCAACCTCGAAGACGTCTTCATGCGGATCACGAAAGGTATCACGAACTAACATGGCAGGGCGCATTAACTGCAACAGTTGCGGAGGGAAGGTCGACGTACCTGCGGGGCACTCGCGTGCCAAAATCCGCTGCAATCATTGCGGTTACTACGCCGAAGTACCGCTCGATCTGCGTTCGACATTGGACGATGACGGCGTACCGGTCACTCCCGCCGAAGTGGCCATCGCAACTGATACTTCAACCAAGAAAAAGAAGAAGGTCAAGCGGGCGGCCGATCCGCGCGACAATCGACCGCAGTTCGATGACGAAGAGCCGACCGGGCCGTACTTGCTCGAAGGCACGCAAGATGAGGACGACGATAAGCCGTATGCGGTGCCAGGCGACGGTACGAAATTGTGCCCGGAATGCCGCGTGAAACTGCCACTCGACGCGAAGCAGTGCGTCCACTGTGGCATCGATCTCATCACGAAAAAGAAGCCGAAGAAATCGTACGAGCCAATCGAGAAAGAATGGGAGCCACGCTTTCCGCTGCTCTTACGGCTGAAGGTCATTGCCGCGTTGCAACTCGTGAACGTGCTGGTGGCACTTTATCTGAATAGTGGGACGCATTCGCCGTTATTCGCGTTCGTGTCGCTGCTCATTCAAGGGGGAATGCAGGCGTTCCTCGTCGGCACGTTTCAAATGATCGGCGTCAAGCGAACCGCCGAAGGGCAGGTGACGATCACGAAGACGTGGCGAATCGCGTTCCTGCGGCTCAACAGCGTTCCCGTGGCGTGGAAGAAGAGTCACGGTATGGGTATCATTCCATCTTACAATCCGGGTTTACTTGAGTGGTTCACGCTCGTTTACCTATTGCTACTATTCCTCATCCCCGGCATCCTATTTTACTGGTTCATCATCCGCCCCGAACGCTTCGAAGTCGTGCTTTGCGACATGTATGGCAGTACCGATGCCATCCTATTCCGCACTACGAACCGCGACGAAGCCGACGACGTTTGCAACGTCATCAGCAACTGTTCGGGCTTGAGGTACAAATCGGTGGTATAAGCCTCCGAACTAACCACTCACAACTCTTCACTCTCAACTACTCACCGGAGAGCATTAATCATGAGTATTCTGGTACAACCGTCGCCGGTGCGTTTGGGTGCGACCGCGTTCTACGAACAGTACGGCCAGCAGCGTTATGAACTCGTCCGGGGTCTACCCGTGGAGGTTGCGATGCCCGGTGCCAGACACGGTGTTGTTACGAATTGGATGGGGTACTACCTCACCCAATTCGTCGTTGCCAACAAACTCGGTCGCGTGATGTCCAATGACACGTTTGTCGTGTTGCGCCGCGATCCGGATACGGTTCGCGGGCCGGATGTCTGCTTCGTCAGTTACGCGAGATTACCGCATGG
>JANXNT010001285.1 GCA_025353985.1 Limnoglobus sp. | reverse complement strand
TTTCGCCGTAGAGTTGGCCGGTGAAGGTAATCGCCGTCGGCACAGGGATTTCGGATTTCGTGAAGCCGTTCGGCAGGCAGACCGTCGGGTGGCCAGTTAAATTCGCGATCGAGAGATCGTTGCCACCGACGTACACATCGATCGTTTCCATCACTTTGGCCATCGCTTGCATGAGCTTCGTTCGCAGCCGGTTCGCTCGCAGATATTCGACCGCCGACGTGAAGCGATAGGCGCGGAACGTGTTCGGCCAATAGCTGCCGAGGCTGTCTTCCTTAACGCCAGCACGGGTGAGGTCGTCGAAGGCGCTCGCGCATTCGCAGTCCAGAATGATGCTGCTCATCGTGCTGACGGGCAACTCGTTCGGCAACGATATCGTCACCAGTTTCATGCCGAGATCGGTGAGTGTTTTCTTCACGGCGGCGGAGGTTTGCTCGAAGATGCCGACGCGCATTTCCTTCAACGGCTTCGCTTTCGGCCACGTAAAAGGCCGGTTCACGGTCGTCGGATCATTCGCATCGGCACCATGAATGGCAGCGAAAATCAGCGCGCAATCTTCGACGCTCCGCGCAATCGGCCCGAGTTTGTCCATCGACCACGACAGCGTCATGCAGCCGTGGCGACTGACGCGGCCATAGGTCGGGCGAAGCCCGGTGACACCGCAGCGCGTGCAGGGCGAAATAATGCTGCCGAGCGTTTCGCTGCCGATGGCGAACCCGACCAGCCCCGCTGACACTGCCGATGCGGAACCGGCAGACGAGCCGCTCGAACCTTGTTTCGGGTTCCACGGGTTACGGGTCATGCCGCCGAACCACTGATCGCCGAGCGCGAGCGTGCCGAGCGTCGTTTTGGCAACGAGGACGGCACCGGCAGCTTCGAGTTTTTTCGCCACAGTCGCCTTCACATCGATGGTGCGATCCTTGTAATGCGCCGCCCCCCACGTTGTCGGGTAGCCGGGGTACGCGATGAGATCCATCGCGCCCCACGGGATGCCATACAACGCGCCGCATGGCTTACCAGCCGCGCGTTCGCGGTCGGCGGCTTCGGCTTGGCGAAGCGCGAGATCGTCGGTGAGCGTCACGACGCACTTCAACAGCGGGTCGTATTTTTTGAGACGAGCCAGGTACAGCTTCGTGAGTTCGACCGATGAAATCTGCTTGGTATGAAGCAAGCGACGGAGGTGTGTCAGCGGTGCGAACGCGAGTTCCGTATCGGTATCGGGCTTCTTGAATTCGAGCGTCGGCGCGGTGACGGTGCCGAGTGGACCCGCGTGTGGCGCTCGCCCCGGTGCGGGGTCGAACTGAATCGCAGGGAGCGTGTCGTTCCCGAGTGGAACCTCGGCTGCTTTCTTCAAACCGCTGATGTGGCGGGTGAGCGTCGCCGCGACGAGGGTGCGTTCCTCGTCGCTGAGCGTGATGCCCGCAACCCACTCGGCGTTCTCGACCATCTTGGCGGTAATGCCGGTCGGCTTCTCTTTTTCTTTTTCGGCCTCCGCAGCCGCCGCACGCTGGAATGCGGCCCCACCAATACCGAGTGCCGCCACCACCGCCAACAGTTCGCGCCGATCTGTCATCGTTAGTCTACTTTCGCTGTCAGGGGTCGTTATTCGCGGGCGGCTTGTTCGAGGAGTGTCTTCAATCGCCCCGTGGCATCTTCGCGGGT
This sequence comes from Limnoglobus sp., assembly GCA_025353985.1. Taxonomy (GTDB): domain Bacteria; phylum Planctomycetota; class Planctomycetia; order Gemmatales; family Gemmataceae; genus Limnoglobus. The sequence continues at coordinate 3,146 of JANXNT010001285.1, read as the reverse complement.
GCTCGGGTCGTTTTTGACTTCCTGCGTAACGATTTTGAGCGGGTTCACGTAGTTTTTGTATTTGTCGTTGAGGTTGCCCACACGCAACTGTAGTGCGGAGTCGGCGGGGAAATCGTACAGCCAGCCGAGCTTGGCGTCCTTCTTCAGTGGCACGACGATCGTGCGATCATTAGTGTATTTCACCGAGCGCACGTACGGCAAGAACATCTCGGGCTTCATTTGCCACATGCCGGAGCTGAGCGTGTTTCCCTTCAAAATCGGCGTGCCGAAGACGATGGTTCCCTCGGCGTTGTCGCCCGATTCCTTCGCGGTCGTCACCGTAAAATCCTTCGGAAACGGGTCGAGCATGAACAGGATGAACTTCGTTTCATCGCGCAACAACCCGCGTTCGTTCATCTGGTAAATCAGGTTATCGAGCGAGGTGCCGAGTTCGGTGGCGGCGTCTTTCCCGCGCCGAAGTTGTTCCGCATAATCCTTCGTGCAGTAGTCGGCCGCGATCGCGAAATCGCGGTCGGCGATTGCCTTTTTGAACATGTCCGCCGCTTCTTGCGGCGTGGCCGCTTTCTTGTAACCGCCGAGCGTTTTGTTCACGTCGCCCCGCTTGAAGATCACCATGTACAGGCCGCCGAAGAACACCAGCCCCACCAAAATGAGCACGATGAGACGAACCATAGGAAGCTCCAAACGGAGAATGAAGAGAGAGAAGACTCGCACGAGACAGTAACGGATACCAATTCGAAAGCCAAAGTAATAATCGCCGCGCGTTTGATTTTTGCTGTCCTCTCGCGGAGCGAGAGGGCGACTTCCCACTCACCACTCGTCACTCGTCACTCATCGTTGGCCAAGCGCGCGTGGGGAACTGCGCGCGGAACGCGCGTTTGGCGGGGGTGTCGTCGAAGCCGATGGGTTCGCCGAAGGTGATGAGGCCATCGATGGTTCGGCCGTTGCGGATGGTGTACCAGTACAGCAAGTCGCCGTAATGCGCGAACGAGAACCAGCCTTCGGGCCATTGCCCCGTCCAGCCGTTGATGGTCGGTACGCCCACTTCCATTGCGGCCCACATGACATCGACGTGGAGCAAAATCGTGTGGTGCATGTCGCGCGTTCCGGGGAACACATACACGGCCTTCGCGTCCGAATGTTCGCGCAGCACCTTCGTGAAAAACTCGCGGCGTTCGACTGCCACACGGAGTGGCGTGCCTTCGGACTCCGGCTTCGAACGCAGATCGATCGACACGCACAGCAACAACAAGATTGCGGGTAGCGAACGCCAATTCCACTTGGAAACCAGCAGATCTGCGGCCAGCCCGGCGAGTAACCCGAGCGGCAATAGCAACAAAATGCCGATGCGGAACATTGCGCGGATGCCCGATGCGAACGGCACGTGCAACATCGCGCGGTACGCCGAATGATCTTCGACGCGAAGGATAAACAGCCCGAGCAATAGCGTTGCCACGGCTAGCGTGGCCGCCAATCGAACCTGCGGCGACCGCAGTGAAACGAACACGCAGCCGAGGCCGAAGAGTAGCCCCGCCACCGCCGTGCCACCAGGGAACATGTGGAATGGCACCAGCCCGCCGGGTGCGAGTTCGACATCGCCGATGGCGGTGCGCAGCCAATTCCATGTCGCGGAGGTTCCGCTTGGTCGCAGCCAGTCGAGCGGTTTTGGCAGCATCACCATCACGACTTCGGGGGGCGTTTGCACGCGGTTCCGGTCGGGTGCCAAGTACGGCCGCAATAGCGGAATCAGCGCCACAACCGCGAGCGCGACGACGATCATTCGCAACAGAAACTCGCGGCGCTTCGGCAGAAACAGGCTCCGCCATGGCGTGCTTCGCGGCGAGACGAGCATCGTGCTGATCGCGAGCACAATCATCAATAGGCTGAGAAAATAGCCGATATACACGATGCAATAGACTTGGCCCACCCAGCAGCCGAGCGCGCCGAGCAAGCGTGGCCACGTCGGTTCGCGCAGGTAAAGCCACGTGAACGCGAGCGCCGGCGGGGCGAAGTAACGCGGGAACATCTGCGCGTGCCCCGTGCTGACGACGATCGGCGGCGCGAAGGTGAATACGAGTGCGGCCACGGTTGCGCCGATGACACCGAGTTGACACTTCCGCGCCGCCCACACCGTGGCGAGGAACGTCAGTGGGTACGTTGCGAGCCACCAGAGTTGGAACGCGCGTTCCGGCCCGCAGCCACAGAATCGAAATCCAGAATAGATTGGCACGTTGCCGATGTGCGCATCCGAACAGGCGATCACCCAGCGGGCCGGGTAGCAGAACGTCGCCTGCCAAAAACTGCGTTCCTGCCCCGTCAACCAGCGATGCCCGCGTTCGAGCACGTAGTTGTTGAAGCGATTATCGCAGAGGTCGCCCGGCAGCGTCGCAAGGTCCAAGCCAACGACGTTCAGCGGCCCCCACCACATCCCCAAAACGAAAGCAGCCACGCACAACACCCAGTGCCAACGGCGATCAGGATTCATCGCACGCCCTCCCGGATTCTCCATTCGCATACTGTATTGGAATCACCCGCGCGGTTCGTCGGGCAGGTCGAACGCGAGTAGCGGTTCGTCTTTGAGGTGGGAACTGACGCTTACGGTGAAGGTACTGCCGCGGCCGAGTTCGCTCTTGATCGCGATGTCGCCGCCGAGGAGTTTCGAGAGTTCTTTGACGATTGACAACCCGAGGCCGGTGCCGCCTTGTTCGCGGGTGAGCGGGTTCGCCGACTGGCGGAACTTGTCGAAGATCGACTCTTGTTCCTCGGGGGCAATCCCGACGCCGGTATCTTCGACGGTGAATCGGGCCATGCCATCGGTAACGCTGACGCCGAGCGTAACGCGGCCGCCTTCGGGGGTGAACTTTACCGCGTTCGACACGAGATTCGCGAGAATCTGCCTCAATTTGCCAGCATCTTGCCGCACCGCTGGCATATCGGGCAACACGTGCAACCGCAGTTCGACGTTCTTTTTCTCCGCCTGTTGGCGAAACATCGCGGCCACATTTTCGCACAGTTCGCCGACCGCGAGCGGCTCCGGGTGCAACCGCATCTTGCCCGATTCCACTTTCGCCAAGTCGAGAATATCGTTGATGAGCGCCAGCAATTGTTGCCCGCTCGTCATGATGTTCGCAGCGTAACGCTGTTGC
>JANXNT010001283.1 GCA_025353985.1 Limnoglobus sp. | reverse complement strand
ACGATTGCGGTTTCAACGGTGATCTCCGCTTTCAACTCGCTCACGCTCAGTCCCGCACTCTGCCCGATCCTTTTGAAAGGGCACGGAGCCAAACGCGACCCGATTCAGTGGCTCGTCGATAACAGCATTGGCCGCATCCTCTTCAAACCGTTTAACTGGACGTTCGACAAAATGACTTTCGCATACGGTTGGTCGATCGGCCGAATGATCCGCATCTCGCTCGTCGTTTTGGCGGTGTACATCGGCTTGCTCGTCATCACGGGAATCGGCTTCAGTTCGTTGCCAGGCGGCTTCATTCCGCAGCAAGATCAAGGTTACCTCGTCATCAATGCGCAGTTACCCGACGGCGCATCGGTCGAGCGATCCGAAGCCGTCATGCGGAAGGTTACCGATATCTGCCTCGGGCCGCTGTTAGCAGACGGCACGCGTGACAGCGAGAAGGGCATTCGCGGCGTTGATCACGTGACGGCGCTGTCGGGTTACTCGATCTTCGCTTCGGCGAATATTTCGAATGCGGGCGGCGCGTATCTGTCGCTGTCGCCGTTCGACAAACGCAAGGGCCGACATGCCGACGCGATCCTCAAAGAACTCAACGAGAAGCTGCAAACGATTCAGGAAGGTCGTATCGACGGTTTCGGTGCCCCGCCGATTCTGGGCCTTGGCAATGCTGGCGGTTTCAAGTTGCAACTTCAGGATCGCGGCAACCTCGGACTCGGCACGCTCGAAGGCATGGCATGGAATCTCATCGGTGCGATGACGAAAGAAAAAGGCATCCCGGCCGGGTTCACCGCATTCAGTTCCGGCGCGCCGCAACTGTACCTCGAAGTGAATAGCGACCGTTGCTTTAAAATGGGCATCCCGGATCAAGCCGTGAAAGACGCGCTCGCGATCTATCTCGGCGGCGTTTACGTCAACGACATCACTACGCTCGGACGCAACTGGCAGGTGAACGTCCAGGCCGACCTAACAAGCCGGACTCGCGAAGAAGATATTCAGAAACTCAAGGTTCGCGCACCGAACGGCGAGATGGTTTCACTCGCGGGACTTGTCGATATTCGCAAAACGAACGGCCCGACCAAGGTGAACCGTTACAACATGATTCCCTCGGCCGATGTCAATGGGGTGACAATTGCCGCGATGATCAGTTCGGGTGAAGCCATCGCGAAAGTCGAGACGATCGCCGCACGCGAACTGCCCGAACAAATGACGTACCAATGGACCGATATGGCTTACCAGCAAGTGCAAGCCGCGAACACGCGGGTCGCAATCCCCGGTGTGTTCGAGTTCACCGGCGATACCACGCTGCTGATTTTCGGTTTGAGCGTGCTGCTCGCATTCCTCGTGCTCGCGGCACAATACGAAAGCTGGCTGCTCCCCCTAGCGGTCGTGCTGATCGTGCCGATGTGCTTGCTCTCTGCGGTCGTCGGACTGATTGTGGTCAAGCTCGATTTGAACATCTTCACGCAGATCGGTTTGGTCGTGCTCGTTGGGTTAGCGAGCAAGAACGCGATCCTGATCGTCGAGTTCGCGAAGCAGAAACGTGCGACAGGAATGCCACGACGGCAGGCAACAATTGAGGCGGCGCGACTGCGGTTACGGCCAATCCTGATGACTTCGTTCGCGTTCATTCTCGGGGTGTTGCCGCTCGTCATCGCCGAAGGCGCGGGGGCCGAAATGCGGCGATCCCTCGGCACCGCCGTATTCAGCGGAATGCTCGGCGTTACGTTCTTCGGCATCTTCTTCACGCCGGTCTTTTACTTCGTGCTCGACTGGCTACGCGGCGAACCGGCACCGGTTGTGTTGGAGATTCCTCACGTTTTACCCAAGTAATGCAGTATCGTGCGCGAGCGTTGTCAGCCGCACGCCGCCTTCGCGCTTCACTAGCACATCGTCTTCGACGCGCACGCCGCCCCAGCCCGGAATGTAAATTCCGGGTTCGAGCGTAATCACCATTCCCGGTTGCAGCACATCGTTCGAGTTCTCGCGAACCCGCGGCGCTTCGTGAATTTCCAAGCCGATGCCATGGCCCAAACCGTGAACGAAATATTCGCCGTAACCGGCATCGGTAATGACTTTGCGAGCCGCCGCATCGACGTCTTTCGCATCGACGCCTTCGCCGACCGTGGCGAGGGCCGCATTCTGCGCCTTCACGAGAATATCGTGGATGACATCCAGATCGAACCCGGAACGCTCTTGCTTATTACGGCGATTCGGCGAGATGCCAAACGGCGATTTGAACGTGCGTGTGATGTCGCTTTTGTAGCCATTGACGTCCGCGCCCCAATCGACGAGCAACTTGCTGCCTTCGCCGAGGATCTTGTTCGTCGGCTTCGCGTGGGGTAACGCGCCGCGTTCGCCGATCGCCACAATCGTTGGAAACGAAGCACAATTTCCACCGGCACGACGAATGTACGCCTCCATATTGTCCGCGAGTTCCTTCTCGGTGTCGGTTTCGCAAATCATCGCACCGAACATACCGAAGGCACGTTCGGCGGCCCGCACCGCCACGCGAATCGCTTCGACTTCGGAAGCATCCTTCACGGCCCGCAGGCTTTCGACTTTGCCATGCAACGGCACGAAATTCGACTGAGATGCAGATGTGAGTGCCTGGAGAAACGCGAGCGTCACCTGGTCGACTTCGATGCCGGCAGCCTTGCTGCCGAGCGACGTGAGCAGTTCCGCCGTTGCCTCGAGTGTCGTCTTGTTGTGCGGGCGAATGTGGACCTCAATGTCTTTGCATTCCTCCTGAATTTGATCCGCATAACGATCGTCGCTAATGATGTAGAATTGCTTCGCGGTACCGATGACGTACGCACTACTGCCAGTGAACCCCGTGAGGTAACGCACGTTGTGTTCGCCGGTAATCAGCGTCGCGTCGATGCCATCTTTTTTGAAATCGCGAATCAGATTCGCACAGCGCTGCGTGGTGAAGTTCATGTTGGGAACCTGTGAAAGCGTACGATGAAGATACCTACGTTTTATTTAGCCGCCCGCGAACGACGAACTCACTCATGACGAACATCGGCTACCCCATCGTGCTCAACCTCGCGGGCAAAACCGTGCTCGTCGTCGGGGCGGGTCCGGTCGGTCGGCGAAAGGTGGCACGCCTTCGCGCCGCAGGTGCGTTTGTGCGCGTCGTGGCACACGAAGAACGCCACGCCGATTTTCACGGCGACGAAGGAATTAACTGGCTGGCCAGCGATTACGCGAAATACCAGTTGCACGGCGTCACACTCGTTTTCGCCGCAGCCACGGAAAGTGTCAACCGCGAAGTCGTACGCGATGCCCAATCGCTTGGGATCTTTATCAACTCGGCGAGCGACCCCGAATCGGGCGATTTCGAGCTGCCCGCCATCGTGCAACGCGGCCGCTTTTCGCTCGCGATCAGCACCGGCGGAGCCTCCCCGGCATTCGCGCGCACAATCAAACTGAAACTAGAAACCGACTTCGACGAAAGCTACGGCGAGTACGTGGAAGTGCTGAGTGCAATCCGGGAAACGATACTCGTTGAAGTCCCCGACCCAGAACGCCGGCGAGAATTGTTAACTCAACTCGCAGAAGAAAAGTGGTTCGCGCAATTCCGCCACGAAGGCGCAACCGCAATGCGAACGGAATTCGAAAAACGAATGGAGTGAGACGCGATTTAACGTAGCCAACAGATCGAGTTTAGAATCGGGTGAGTAGATGACGTTACGCATCGGGAAATCTAACCTTGCGCGAGTTCAGCGAGAATCTGCTTTGCAGACGTCGGCTCTCCCAAACCTCGATCGAGTGATTGGATTCCCAGCTCGAGGTCGTTCAATAAAGCAACACGCTTCTCCGCTTTCTCCTGTCGCATTCGCAACGCGCGTACCGCTTCAGCCAGTAGCTCGTTTTGATCTCGAAAGGCTCCGCTGGCCACCTGGCTGGCGATGAATTGTTGCAAATCCATGGATAATGTCAGGCTGATAGTAAGTCTCCTATGAAATCAATCTCGATCTTGTGGCCGTTTGGCTATCGCAACTCGACTCGTCTGATTACTCCACACGACAAATGGCCTACCGAAAATTAGCCGCCAAGTCGCAACAAATCGAACCCCAATTGATCTCGATTCGAGACTCGACATCCTCGCTGGAAGTTCGCCAAAAAGCTCAACAACTCCTCGACGAACAATATCAGCCAAACCTCGAAAATGTGCGTATTGTGCGTGTGATCGAAGTCGTAGAAAGGATCGCGCTCGACAAGTCGATTGGTGCGGCATTTCCGTCGCAAGCGAGAACTGCGCTGACCCGCTGGGCATCGGGAACCGCGGGTGAGACACTCACAGAAGAAGCAAAACACGCCATCGATCGAATCAAAAAACTCGCCTCGACGGATTGAATCCGGTGAGAGGACTCCGCGTCGCGGCGAATTTCGATGTTAGTCCAAACGAAGCAAATCGCATAGAATTGACGCGGGGATCGCCTTCCCCGAACTATCACCACGGGATTTGGCGATGAAAGACGAGTCGAGTCCGCAATCGGACTTTAACACGGGTACGCTACCGCAAATTTCCGCGCCGCCGAAGCCACCCGAACGGCGACCCGAGCCGCTTCCAGTGCCTGCGGTATCAGAGCCGGACTTGTTCGCGCAGACTTTGGCCGCACCCGCGAGTTACGACCCGGATGCTGTGGCGGGCAGTCGGCAATCGGAGTACGGCTCGGTGCCGTACGAGTCTGCGAGTGGCACGTTTGTGGCACCTTCAGGGTACGTTCCTCAAGCGGGTCGCACAACGACAACCGATACGGCGAAGGTCTCGCGGTTCGGCGTCGTTCGCCCGTTGGCCAAGGGCGGGATGGGCCAAGTCTCCGTGGCGGTCGATCGCGAACTCGATCGCCAGGTGGTTCTGAAAGAGATCCAACCGCGTTTTGCACGCGATCCGTTGGTGGCGTCGCGATTTTTACTCGAAGCCCAAGTGACGGGCCGCCTCGAACACCCCGGCGTCGTTCCGGTGTATGGGTTGAACCAGCACCCCGATGGCACGCCGTATTACGCGATGCGGTTCATCACCGGCGATAGCCTTCAAGATGCGCTTCGCGAATTCCACGCGAAAGATAAAGATCCTTACCGCGATCCGCACGAACGCTCATTGTTGATGAGGCAACTCCTCAAGCGGTTCGTTGATATCTGCAACACCATCGGCTACGCGCATAGTCGCGAAATTTTGCACCGCGACTTAAAGCCTGCGAACGTGATGCTGGGTGCGTTTGGCGAAACGCTCGTCGTAGACTGGGGTCTGGCAAAAGACATTTCTGCGGCCGCACGACGGAAGACGGATACGACGGCAGTGGTGCCGGTCTTGGCCACGCAACGGATCGCCCCACAGGCACCGCAGGAATCCCCTGAGGGGACGGGGAATTGGAATTTCCAGCCGAGCATCACTCCCAACCCGGTTGGCGAATCGGGTACGCAAACCGAGATGGGCACGGCGATGGGTACGCCATCGTATATGAGTCCTGAACAGGCCGACGGGCTATGGGACGATATCGGTCCCGCCGCCGATATTTATAGCCTCGGCGCGACGCTTTACACCATCCTCGGCGGTCACGCACCGTTCAGCGGAAAAGTCGAAGAAATACTGAAAAAGGTACGTTATGGAGCATCGACTCCGCTTCAGGAAATGAAGCCCGGCGTGCCGCTCGCGCTCGAAGCGATTTGCAAAAAAGCGATGTCGCTGAACCCAGAGCATCGCCACGGTTCCGCGATGTTGCTCGGCGTCGATGTCGAACGCTGGCTCGCCGATGAGCCGATCAGTTGTTACCGCGAGCTGTTCCGTTTGCGTGCGAGCCGTTGGATGAAACGCCACCGCACGCTCGTCACAACCTCGGCAGTGCTACTCGTCACGACCGCAGTCGGTTTGGCCGTTGGCTTGATCGCCGTCAACGCAGAAAAAAATCGTACCGTCGAAGCGAAACAACAGACCGAAGTCGCGTACGCAGAACTCGGTGTGGCGCACGACGATTTGACCGTCGAACAACAGAAGACCGTCGCCGCCCGCGATCGTGCCATCCGCGCCCGCGGTGAAGCCCGCGATGCGTTACTTTCGCTCAGCGACGATGCAATGACGGAAATACTTACGGGACAGCAACCGCTGACCGGCCAACAGAAACGCTTCCTCGAAAGCATTTTGAAGAAGTACGAACGATTCGTGGCCGAAACTCCCGACACGGCGGAATCGAAATTATTCGTCGCGGGGGCGTGGTACCGTGCGGGCCGATTGCATTCGCGACTCGGGAATACCCCGCTGGCCGAGGAGGCATTTCAGAAGGCGGACGACTTGATCGCAAGCGCACCGGCACAGGCCGATGCCGACGATCGGACGTTGCTCCAAGGCGAGATCCAACTCTATCGCGGCATCTTGCAACTCGGCACGGGGAAGTTCGAAACCGCGAAAGCGATGCTCCAGAAAGCGGGCGATACGTTCAGCGCGATGGTGAAGTCCGATGTCGATGGCAAGAAGCCATTCCGCGCGGAAATCTGGCACCGGCTCGGCCAAGCCGACGACCGCCTCGGGTTGGCATACCTGCGATTGAACCAACCCGCCGAAGCGGAGGCGTTCTTCCGCGCCGCACTTCAAAACCGCCAAATTCTCGCACAAAATGTCACTACTGAGCCAGAGTATCAGTATCGGCTCGCGCAGAGTTTACGTCAGATCGGTCTGCTTCACCATAAGGCGGGGTTAGCCGTCGAGGCCCGAAACAGCACCGTGCAGGCCCGCGAAATTCTCGTAAAATTGCTCGTCGATAACCCGACATCCGCGCCATATCTGGTGCAGTTGGCCGATGCGGATACGCTGCTCGCGAACATCGCGATTCAGCGACAGCCCGGTGACAGTGTCACGCGCACCGCCGACCGGATGCCGTACATCGGGCGGTTGGCGAACCGCGTTCTGCTGTCGGATCTTTCGCCAAAATTGGAACCGATTCCCGCGAACGCGGCGACGAAGGAAACGCCGGCGTTGCGACATGCGGATGACTCGGTGAAGGCGTGGTCGCGCTTGATTGCGATCTACCCGGCGGACCCCGGCTACCGCGAACAATTCGCGCAAGCGAACCTCAACTACGCGGCCGCACTGCAAGTGGTCGGTCGCCTGCGCGATGCCACGACCGCGATCGGTGCCGCCGAGCGCGTGTTGCAAGACATTGCCACTCGCAGCACGGCCGGTGGGCAGACTTCGATGTTGCTCGGCCGGATTCAACATAGCAAAGCCGTGCTGTTGCGCGAACGCGACGAACTGACTGACGCCGAGGTGTCAGCGAAGGCGGCCATCGACATCGCGAGCGGCGCCGTGGTCGCCGACGTCAAGACGGGCGGCACGCTCCCCGGGTTCCCGGGCACCACCGTCACGCCGA
>JANXNT010001275.1 GCA_025353985.1 Limnoglobus sp. | reverse complement strand
TATATCGCGCACTCGACCGGCCCGCTGGTTCTGACATAATCGAGTTATGCACACTCCGATACCGTTTCGCGATGGGAACCGTGGCCGCGAGAATCTTGCGTCGCTGGAGCGCCACGTTGGCCCCGATGCTCATGCGATTTTGCTGCCACTGCTCACGGAATATCTGCCGACGACGGCCGACCCGGACATGGCCGCGAACAACCTCGAACGCCTTCTCGCGCAACCTCGGGCACGCAGTTACTTGCCGCAGTTGCTCGATGTGCCATCGCGGAACCTAGAAACGATCTTGCACCTGCTTGCGACGTCGCAGTTCTTCGCGGACACGTTAGCCATCGACCCCGATGCGCTCGAACCACTGTTGCAACCGCATGGTCGAAACCCCTCGACGTCGGAACTCACGACGCAGTTGCGGTTGGCCGTCGAAGCCGCGACCGACGATGCGAACGTCTTGCGTGCGTTCCGTCGCTTCCGCCGTCGGCAGGCGCTGCGCATCGGCATTAACGATGTGATTCGCGATCGCCCACTCGAAGAAATTAGCCGCGACCTCGCCCGGGTCGCCGATGCATCAATCGAAGTCGCGATGCAACATGCACTGCGGACCACGGCGAAGAAGTTCGGCAGCCCAACGACGGGGCAGGGCACGCCCGCACGCCTCGCGGCACTGGCCTTCGGTAAACTCGGCGGCGACGAACTGAACTACTCGTCCGATCTCGATTTGATGTTCGTTTACGACGAAGAAGGCGAAACGGTCGGCAAACGCTCGCCGACCGCGAATAGCGACTTCTTCGCACGGATCGTGTCGGAAATTCTGCGGCTACTCTCGTCGCACACCGATACCGGATTTGCTTACCGCATCGATTTGCGTTTACGCCCCGAGGGGCAACGCGGCCCACTGGCGCGGACCTTGGCGAACACGCTGAGCTACTACGACGTAATGGGCCGCACGTGGGAACGGCAGGCGCTGATTAAAGTGCGACCGTGTGCGGGCGACCCCGAACTCGGCCGCGAGTTCGTGACGGCGATCGAGCCGTTCGTGTATCGCAAGTATTTCAGCTTCTCCGAAATCAACGAAGTGAAGGCACTCAAACGGCAGATGGAGCAGCGTGCGATCCGTGGCGGCGTCGACGATCGCGATGTGAAAGTCGGGCGTGGCGGCATTCGCGACATCGAATACACCGTGCAGTTTCTGCAACTCCTCAACGGCGGCGACCTGCGGGCGGTACGGCAACGCAACACGCTGCTGTCGCTCGAAGCCCTCGAAATCGCGGGCTGTTTAACCGGGAACGAGACGTACATCTTGTCCGATGCGTACCGCTTTCTACGAAAGACCGAGCACCGCTTACAGCTTCTGTTCGACATGCAAACGCACCGGCTACCCGACTCGAGCGAAGAGTTGCGCAAGCTCGCATTGCGAATGGGCTATGCCGAACCGGCGCGCGTTCACGGCCGTGCCGAAGCGCATTTGGAAAGCATGTTGCGGCCGCCGCCAACGTCGTTATCGCCGCAACGGCGCTCGCCACTCGATGAGCCAACGGGGCACGCCATCGGCATGCGCGGCTTACTCGTCGATCCACTCGATCAGTTCCTCAAAGACCTACAAGACAAGACGCGGCTCGACCGTGGCATTCTCGATCACCTGTTGCACCAGACCTTCCCCGATGCGGACGGTTTGGCGGAACCGGAGTCGGATTTGATCCTCGACCCCGACCCCGACGATGCGACCGTGAAGGCCGTACTCGGACGGTATCCGTTTGCCGATGTGGCGAAGGCGTACCAAAATTTATCGCAACTCGCGCGCGAATCGGTGCGGTTCCTGTCGCATCGCCGTTGTCGGCACTTTCTTGCGAGTATCGCGCCGCAATTACTGCGCGCGGTAGCGGAAACTCCGGACCCCGATGAGACGCTGAACACGCTCGAAAAAGTAACCGCATCGCTCGGTGCGAAGGCGGTGCTTTACGAACTGTTCAGCTTCAACCCGGCCACGCTGAAACTGTACGTCGACCTCTGCGCGGGCAGCCCGTTCTTGTGCGGGCTGATGATGAACAACCCCGGCATGATCGACGAATTGCTCGATAGCCTCGTGCTCGACCAACCGCGTTCCGCCGACGAATTGCGTGTCGAACTCGCGGAATTGCTACGCGGGGCGACCGATCCCGATCCGATCTTGCACAGCTTCCAGGACAAGGAACTCCTGCGGATCGGCGTCCGCGATCTGCTCGGGAAAGCGCCGATCCGCGAGACGACGGCGGGGCTGAGCGATATCGCCGAAACGGTGCTGAATGCGGTCGTCGATCTGCAAGAACCGCAGGTGCGTGGGCGTTACGGCATCCCATCGATTACGCGAGAAAACGGCGAGGTGATACCGTGCCCGTACGTGATCCTCGGCATGGGCAAGCTCGGTGGCCGCGAGATCAATTACCATAGCGACCTCGATTTGCTGCTAATTTTTCAGGACGATGGCGTGACTGTGGCACCCGACGCGGATACGCGAATCGAAGTGACGACGAACTACCACGCCTTCACCGACCTCGCGCAGAAAGTGATTCAGGCGACGACGCGAAACGGCCCGATGGGGCGACTGTACGCCGTCGATATGCGATTGCGACCGACGGGGAAATCGGGCAGCCTCGTCGTGCCACTGACGGAGTTCGCACGCTATTTCCGTGAGGAAAACAGTCAGCCGTGGGAACGCCAATCGCTCACCCGCGCCCGTGTGTTGCGCGGCGATGCGACGTTTGCCAACGAAGTGCTCGCGGCGATTCGCACCGCAATCGTCTCGCAGCCGTGGCAACCCGATGTCGTGATGGAAATTCTCGCGATGCGAACGAAACTCGAAGCCAACGGGCGTGGCAGCCTGAAACGCGCCGCCGGCGGGTTGGTCGATGTCGAATTTCTCGTGCAGGCTATGCAACTCAAGTACGGCGAAGCCTACCCGCAGATCATGCAAGCGAATGTCTGGGATGCGCTCGAATCGCTACGGGTAACGAAGCTGTTATCGCCCGAAGATGCGGACGTGTTACGCGACGGATATTCGTTCCTGCGATTGGTCGAGGCGAAATTGCGAATGGTGGCGGATCGACCGCTGACCGTGGTGCCGGAAGCGGAGGAGGATCGCGAAAAGCTAGCCCGCCGATTGGGATTCGAGGCGGGCGAAGGGCTTACCGCGGGTAATCGATTCACGACGGAGCTAACCCGAGTCATGTCGTCGATTCGCCAGCGGTTTCACATCGATCGCTAGGCGATTACGCCTTTTTGGCGCGGGGTGCCGGTGCGCGGGTCGGCTTCTTTTCCTTCTCGACCTTCGGCTTCGCGGCGACGACGGGGGCGGTGCCCTTCGCGGCTTCGGCTTGCTTCAGGCAGTCTTCCGTCCACCACGGGCTGAGGCGCTTGATCTTGTAAAGGATCTTCTCGCGGTCCGCGCCGAGTGCGGTGCCGAGCTTCTTCTTGAGCTTGAACATTTTGTCTTTGCGCATGTAACGCCGATCCAACTCGATTCGCCGCTCGACCATATACTCACTCCTTCAACGATACTCTCGGGGTTCTAGAGTGAGTTATTTCTATATTTCTCCGCCAAGCGCGACAAGGTGGACCACGCGGTTCGTGGGCATCATTTGGGCGTTGATGACGCTTTCCGCGCTGGGTTTCGTGCTGCACTTCGGGCGAAATGCCCCGTGGGCTGACGAGTGGGAAACGCTACCGGGGCTACTGAACCGCACGCCGTTACTGTCGTGGCTCTGGGTGCAGCACAACGAACATCGCCTGCCGTTGCCGCGACTGATTTTCTGGATTCTTTTTCAGCTCACGCACGATTTCCGATCCGGGATGGTGCTGCAAGTGCTGTTGCTCTCCGTTACGGCATTCGGTTTCCTGCGCCTCGCCCGTCGCATTCGTGGGCAGTCGAGCATCGCCGATGCGTTCTTCCCGATTGCACTGTTGCACTGGGGCCACGTCGAGAACTTCGTGATGGGCTATCAGATCTGTTTCGCGCTCACCGCTTGCGGCGTTTTCGGCTTGCTCGCGATACTCGCCAAAACCACCGAGGCAAACCGCGTGCGTTCGGGATACATTGCCGGTGGGGTGCTACTTATGTTGGCCACAACGGGCGGTTCAGGGTTGGCGTTCGTGCCGCCGGTATGCGCGTGGTTGTTGTACCTCGGCTATCGCGAACGAGCATCGGGTTTGCTCGTCATCGTGGCCATTGCGATAGCGTACATTGGCTTCTATTTATCGGGTTACGCCCGCCCCCCCGCTCATCCGTCGCCGAACTGGTCGCAACCCGAACGTGCGGGTGTCGTGGCCGCACAAGTACTCGGAATGTCGGTCGGCACGCCGGCGATGTCGAATTGGCCAATCGCGGCCAGTTACGCCATCGGTGTCGTGGCCGTTACGCTGTTCCTGCTGATTCGCAGTCGTTCACTCGGGTTACTGATGCTGCTTGCGGGGGCAGTGGGGCTAGCGATCGCGATTGGGATCGGGCGCTCGGGCTTTGCTTCAGACACGATGGGCCTCTGGTCGCGTTACTCGTTGCTCACCGTGCCGGTGCTAGGCATCGCGTACATCGTCTGCTTGCAAGCGGGTGGCAAATGGGCACGGTTCGGCCCGATGATTCTCGTAAGTGTGGCGGTGTTGTCGCTACCACAGAACGTGCAGTTCGGCTACGGCTGGGCAAGCAGTTACGCGGAAGACATGGACGCGATGGAAGCCGATGTCCGTACCGGTTTGCCTGCGAATGAAGTCATCCGACGCAACCGCTACCTCAGTCAACTCGACCGCGACGAACAAATTCGCGTTGGCATACCGCTTCTGCAAAATGCCGGCATCAGTTACTTCCGATGAGAAACTGGCTCCGCAACTGGTTCCGCCCGGCGTTTCATTCGCACGAATGCCGCGAACGATTTTTCGCGATCGCATCGGCCGCCGGGAAGCCACGTGGCCTACGTTGGCTAAGCGTCGAACCGAACGGCGAGCCGACATTCGCGCACGATACAAGGGGCCAACTTCACGCACTATTACCGCTCATCGTCTCGTTCGAGCCAATCTCTGGCTCGTATATGGAAGACGTCCCCGCCGCCCGAATCCCACGCCCCATCCTCGCGCTGTTCCGCCACGAGCGCCGCACCTGGACCACCGACGGCCGCAGCATTTTCAACTTGACCGCGATACAGGCTGTTGAGATGCTGGGTTGGCGTGTCATTGTGGCGTGATCGTTCTCGGATAGTAACAAAGTTCGGTAAGCAGATGTTCAAGCCAATCCCGGAACTGGAATTCGACTACTATCGAGATAATGACAAAACGGTGTTCGAGTGGAGACTGGCACAAGCGTTCGATATCAACGGACAAGAACTATTGGCGGGTGCATTGTGGAGTGAGGCCGTCGTGCATCCAGATGATACGGTAGAATGGACTTGGACAGAGCGGCTTTCGGACATTGCGATTCAAGTTGGACAAATTGAATCGCACACCAGAAAGTCGATAAACTTGATCGTTGGAACAGGCTCCGAATCGTATATGCCAGACACACTATTCGTCGGCGATATGATCAAACAAGGTATTTTTGACTCGAAGCGACTCGAGAAGAAATTCCAAACGATTTGCGGCGGGAAATGGACAATCTCCTGGTTGCCTAAACATGCTAGATCGAGTGTCCTTATCATTACAATTACAAGGCACAAATCATGACCACGGCTACAGCGGAATTTTGGCCTTTTCCTATGCCCGATCTCGATAAACAATCGAAACTCGATCGCGAAGTCGCCCAATTCATGGAGACGGCATACCGCGAGTCGTACCGACCCTGCCGCTTCTTGCCAAACGACTTCGGCCTTGAGTCGAATACTGGCAAAATCGCCTACTTGACGAGTCGCGGTCGAATCAGCAAGTCCGACGAAAACTTACAGTGGGAATTGTGGTTGGGCATCGGGCCAGAGCGAAATCTGGGAGTGTGGGTGAATTCTTTCCGTCTCGCTTCACAACTTGCCATCGATTGGATGCGCGGTCTCGATGTCGCGAAATTACTACACGATTCCGAGAGCAGCATCGTTCGCGGTCCGTACTTTGCTCCCGTGCTGGAAGCGAGCCTCGTTTCTTAACTCGTACAACAGCTTTCGTGGGTTTTCCACCGTTTCTCACCCTCTGGAGATTACTTCCTATGTTCCGAACGGTCCTCTCTCTGGTTGCTGTCGTTGCGCTTGCGAATGTGGCGACGGCCCAATGGAAGCTCGATGACAAGTTCGCGGTGAAAAGCCCCGACGATCTCATCGATTTCAAAAGCACGCCGGCCCCGGAAGGTGCGCTCGTGCTGTTCGATGGCAAATCGGCCGATAAATGGACGAAGTCCGATGGCAAGTCGAAGGTCGAATGGAAATTGAACGACGGCGCGATGGAAGGCTTCAAAGGCCACGGCGACATTATCACGAAGGAGAGTTTCGCCGGTTCGCTTACGCTGCACGTCGAGTTCCGCATCCCGTACGAACCCGATTTAAAGCAAGGCCAAGGCCGCGGGAACTCGGGCGTGTACATGCAAGGCCGTTACGAGGTGCAGATCCTCGATAGCTACGGGATCGAAAGCAAAAACAACGACTGTGCCGCAATTTACGAAGTCGTCGCCCCATCGAAGAACGTCTGCAAAGCCCCGACGGTTTGGCAGAGCTACGACATCGAGTTCACGTCGCCGGTATTCGTCGATGGCAAGAAGACCGAGCCGGTACGGATGACCGTCACCCACAACGGCGTGAAGGTTCACGACAATGTGAAAGTGCCCGTCGACAACACGCGTGCGGGCCGTGGCGGCGACCCGAGCAAGCCCGGCCCAATCTTGCTCCAAGACCACGGCCACCCCGTGCAGTTCCGGAACATCTGGCTGGTCCAGGCGAAGTAAGCGATTCTCATCGATTGAAAAAGCCCCATTCCACTGTTAACAGTGGAATGGGGCTGCTGTTCATCTTGGTGTCGATCAGTTTACTTCTTGACGCGCAATCCGCGATCGATTATCGGCGGATCGGCGGCCCGAGACGGCGAAGTTCACGTGGGGTCAAACCGTAATACTTATACACTTCGGTTCGGTACGTCGGCGTGTAGAAACTGGGGTACGTCGTCGTGGTGTACGTCGGAATCAACTTGTATTGGTCGGGCGACAGCGTCAGAACGGCAGTCTTTTTCTCGACGTTGAACTTGGCGGTCTCGAACGGAACCGTGAGCAGCTTGCCCTCGTTCTCCACGATCAGATATTCCAGGTTGCCAGCGTTGTCGAACACGATGTCATCGACTGTGCCGATCGCCGTATCCCCTTGGATCATGATCTTGGTTCCCATCACTTGTTTAGCGCGGAAGTGGCTATGCGTCCCATCTACCGGTTCGGCCGCCGAAGCCAGTGATGCCGTAAACAGGCAGGCGGCAATCATGCCGGTGCGCAAAAAAGTTCTCATCATCTTCGATACTCCTGAGATTTCTACCGAACGGACACAACCAAGTCGGTCTGCAACGATTTCACGCTGACAGCCGCTTGCTGACGTTCGCCAAATTCATCATCGCATCTTCATTGTGCGAAGATCACTTCACTTTGCATAATGCGAACGTCCCCCTGCC
>JANXNT010001235.1 GCA_025353985.1 Limnoglobus sp. | reverse complement strand
CGCCGCCATTCGCGTAGCTATCGCTCAATCGCTTCAGCAACACGTTCGCCTTTTCGCGCTTCTCTTTGCCCGGTGCGGCGATGTTCCACTCGTCGGCATCGCGGTTCTCCGCACTCACGAACGTCGGCTCGCCACCCATCGTCAGCCGCACGTCCCACTCGCGCAGGTCGGCATCGATGCGGTGCCCGAGCGCGTTGATCGCGTCCCACTGAGTGTCGGTAAATGGCTTCGTCACTCGCGGCGATTCGCCGACGCGCCGGATCGACATCTCGAAATCGAACACTTCGCCGAGTTCATCGTCGGGGTTGTTCGGGTTTTTCACGAAGCTGAAGCCACCGCTAATCGGGGCGGCGGTCTGCGGATCGGCGGTACATGCCAGCGGGATGTGCCCCTCGGCGGTGAGCAAACCGGAAGTGGCATCGAGGCCGATCCAGCCAGCACCGGGCAAATAGATTTCCGCCCAAGCGTGCAAGTCCGTGAAGTCCGATGTCGGTCCTTCGGGGCCGACGACGGGCTTATCGTCTTCGACGAGTTGAATGAGGTAACCCGACGCGAATCGGGCGGCGATTCCCATGTGCCTCGCAAGCTGAACGAGCAACCACGCGGAGTCGCGGCACGAGCCTTTACCGAGTTCGAGCGTTTCCTCCGGGGCCTGCACGCCGGGTTCCATGCGGATGACGTAACTGACGCTATCGTGAACGAGATTGTTCAGCGCGACGATGTAATCGTTGGTTTGCATCACCGGCAGTCGCGCGGCCTCGATCAGTTTCTGCAACAGCGGCCCGGCGGGGAGAGTTTCGAGATACGGCGTGAGGTCGCGGGCGGTCGATTCTTCATACTGGAACGGGAAATTCTCCGCGTCCTTCTCGATGAAGAAGTCGAACGGGTTGATCGGCACGAGGTCCGCAACGAGGTCGATCGTGACCTTGAACTGCGTCGTCGGCTTGAGGAAAACGAGGCGCGCGAGGTGGTTGCTGTACGGATCTTGCTGCCAATTCATGTAGTGCGAATCGGGTTCGATCGTCAGCGAATACGCGGGGATCGGCGTGCGCGTGTGCGGGGCCGGGCGGAGCCGCACGATGTGCGGTGACAGCGTGACGGGCCGGTCGTAGGTGTACGATGTCACGTGACGGAGAGCGACGCGAATACCCATGTTCGATGCTACCTAAATGCGACTTCGCGGGGTTACGATTGATGTTGCGTTTGCGTTTGGTTTTGCGTTTTGGTCGGTGGTCGGACTTCACCGGAGAAGTACGTCTGATGAATCGCGTTGCCGATGTCGTGGATGCCATCGACGACGTGCGTCAGCGATTCGTGGAGGCCATCGTGAATCAGGTCGGCAATGTCGCGGGCATCGAGCCAACGCAGCAGTTGGCCCAACTTGCGGTCGGCTTCATTCGCACCGGAGCCGACTTCGGTTTCAGAGATTGCCGCCAACGATCGTTCGCACGCGGTCAGGCAGTGATGCACCGATCGCGGGAACAAATCGTCGAGGATGAGGAACTCGGCCACCGCAACGGCGGGGTCGGATTGATTCGCACGCGGTCGCTTGTGGAACGGCTCGTACCCGGAGCAACTCATCAGGATCGCCACCCAGTGCGCGTTATCCACGGGCGTGCCAACGTCTTCGATCTTCGGCAACAGAATGTGGTAGCGAACATCGAGGATGCGCGCCGTCTGGCTGGCGCGTTCGAGGTGCGTGCCGAGGTGGAAAAATTCCCACGCTTCGCCGTGCGCCATCGTTGCATCGCAGATACCGTGGAGTAACTGATTGATTCGCCGAATCTGCGCGTAAAATTCGCCGCGCTGGTGGTCGAACAACTCGCGCGTGCTCGGTTGCTTCAGCCACAAATGGTAGAAGTTCATCCGTTCCCACATCTCGGCGGAGATCACTTCGCGGATAATCCGTGCGTTCTCGCGTGCCCACGACAGCGACGACGCGATGCTGAACGGGTTATCCACGTCCCACGTCATATACTCTTGAATCTTCTCCGCCGTCGGCTCGCCTTTGTACTCGTGAATCCCACTGATAATCAGCAACGGCATCCACTGTTGCTCGACAGGCAGGTGGAAATCGAGCAACAGCGTTTGATTCACTTCGAGGATGCGCGCGGTGTTTTCGGCCCGTTCCAGATAGCGGGACAACCAATAGCAGTGTTCGGCCACGCGCGAAATCATTCGATCACCCACGTATCTTTGCTGCCGCCGCCCTGGCTCGAATTCACGACCAACGAACCTTTCACGAGTGCCGTCCGCGTCAGTCCGCCTGGTATCACCCACGTCGACGTGCCGCTGACGATGTATGGCCGCAAATCGACGTGCCGCGGCGCGATGCCTTCCTCGGTCCACGTCGGGCACGTGGACAGCGTCACCACCGGTTGCGCGATGTAGTTACGCGGGTCGGCCTTCAGCTTCGACGCAAACTCAGCACGTTGGGCCATCGTGCTATACGGCCCCATTAACATGCCGTACCCGCCCGATTCGTTGACCGCCTTCACGACGAGTTCGCCGAGGTGATCGAGCGTGTATTTCAAATCGTCCGGGCGAGCGCAGATATACGTCGGCACATTCTTCAGCAGCGGCTCTTCGCTCAGGTAAAATCGGATCATCGCTTCGACGTACGGGTAAACCGCTTTGTCGTCGGCAACACCCGTACCGACCGCGTTCGCCAGCGTGACGTTGCCCGCACGGTAGGCACGGAACAAACCGGGCACGCCGAGCATACTGTCCGCACGGAAGACTTCCGGATCGAGGAAGTCATCGTCGAGGCGACGGTAAATGACATCGACTTTCTGCGGGCCGCGCGTCGTTTTGAGGTAAACGATATCTTCGTGAACGAACAAATCCGGCCCGAGCACGAGTTCGACGCCCATGTGCCGGGCGAGGAAGCTATGTTCGAAATACGCCGAGTTATACGGCCCCGGCGAGAGCACAACGACGCACGGGGGATCATTCGCGTTTTTCGGTGCCACCGACTCAAGTGCCGAACGCAATCGTTGCGGATAATCTTCGACGCGCTTCACGCGGCAATCTTGGAACAGCTGCGGAAAGACTTTCTTCATGACCGCACGGTTTTCGAGCACGTAACTCACACCTGATGGCGTGCGGCCGTTGTCTTCGAGAACGAGGAACTGCCCGTTGTGGTCGCGGATCAGGTCGCTACCGCAGACGTGTATGTATTGCTTCGCGGGCGGCGAGAAACCGATCATCTCTTTGCGGTAGCCCTTCGAACCGAGCACGAGATCCGCCGGAATAACATTCTCTTTCAAGATGCGTTGGTCGTGATACACATCGTCCAGGAACATATTCAGTGCACGAATGCGTTGGACCAAGCCGACTTCGAGCACGTTCCATTCTTTCACGGGTACCGGCCGCGGGATCAAATCGAACGGGAAGATTTTCTCGGTGCCGCGCGTGTCCGCATACACGGAGAACGTGATCCCCTGATTGATGAACGCCAAGTCCGCACTCGCCCGTCGCGCCGCAAACTCGGCCGCGTGCAAATTCCCGAGCCGTTCGACAAGAACGCAGCCGCAGTCGTGCGGCGACATATCCGCTTGGAAAAGCTCGTCCCATGCCGTGGGGTGCGGTTTGTAGCGCTGGAAGAGTGTGTCTTGCATCGGATGGGGCTTTTTCGCGGCCATTCGCTTCGGGCGGACGGCTGTCGGTTCCGTGGCAATTGCCATGTGCTTGCTTTCTTCGCAGAGAGTGCAAGTTGTTCTAGCAGGATGGAGTTTGAAGCATCACCATCACGCAAAAACCGCTTGATTTGGGGCCGCCCGTTTGCACTTAGAGCCAAGGCAAGAATCATGCCTATCGCCGAAACGTTTCTCCTTCGCTCGCAATGTTATCGGATTGCCGCCGCGTACTGTAGTGAATCTCGCAAAATAACCGACACCGCGAACGCTCGCGATTCGCCTTCCCGAACAATCTGCATTCCGGTTATGATTCTCACAATCGAACGGAACTGTTCTTGCGGAGTAAACGCTAATGGCCGACTCAACCCCCGAACTCCCGCCACGCAAGCCACGCCGTTGGGCACGCCGTTTCGTGATCCTCGCGATGCTGATCATCGGGTTGGCCTGGTTCGCGCCGGCGATTGCCGCAAAAACGGGCATCCTCAACGGGGCCATCGCCAAGGCGACATCGAAACTCAACGGCACGCTCACCGTCGGCGCGACTTCGCTAGGCTGGTTGTCGGGCGTCGAATTGCGCGATGTCGAACTCAAGGACGCCGAAGGCCGCACGATCCTGACGGCACCGAAGATTTCGTCGTCGCATTCTTTGCTGTCGCTCGCGCAGAACCAGGCCGACCTCGGCACCTTCACGATCGACAATCCGAAGATCGAAATCGTCTGCGAGAAGCAATCGACGAACCTCGAAAAAACCATCGCCAACTACCTCGACGATAAATCCGAACCGAGCGCCAGCCGCCCCGCCGTTGCGATCAAAGTCATCAACGGCACGATCAGCTTGCGCGATGCCGAAGAGAACCAAACGTGGACGTTGGCGAACGTCGAAGCAAACGCCGACCTGCCACGCGATACGGCGGCCCCGATCGTCGCACGCTTCCGCGGCGAAACGAGCGGCACGAAGTCCGGTGGCAAGATCGACGCCGAAGTAATCATGGGCAAGGGGATCGCCGCGAAGCTGAAATCGGAAAACTTCCCGATGGAGTTTGCTACACCGCTCGTGAAGCGCTTCGTGGATAAGACCACGACCATCGTCGGCACGCTGACTGGTGACATGGCCATGACAGTCGAAGGCACATCGCAGATCAAAGCGAGCGGAACTTTAGTGATTGCCGACCTCGATATTCGCAGTGCGCAACTCGGCGATGAACATTTGAAACTGCAAAAACTGGAACTGCCGTTGACGATTCAAACGACGCCGAACGGCGTGCAGATCGATCGTGCGGAACTGACGTGCGACCTCGGCAAGGCGACGATCTCCGGCACATTCGACCCCAACGAACTGCTGGCGAAGTGGCTCGAACGACCGGGCCTCAGCGCCACCGTCGACCTCGATCTCGCGCGTGTCGCCGCGATGTTCCCGAAGCTCATTCGCATGAAGGACGGTACCGAAATTCGCGAAGGCCGCATCAGCGCAAAACTCGCAAGCAAGACCGACGGCACCGCAACAAGTTGGACCGGCACGCTGTTTACCTCTGCGATTCGAGGCATTCGTAACGGCAAACCACTCGATTGGGACAAGCCGCTCGATCTGAACTTCACGGGTAAACTCGGTGCGGACGGCTATCCGATCTTTGAAGGATTGTTCGCGAAGTCCGAATTCGCGAGCCTCAATTCATCGGGTTCGGTGAGCCTGTTCCACATCAACGGCGATGTCTCGTTGGACAAATTATCGCAACGGCTCGCGGAGTTTATCGACTTGCAAGGCATCACGCTCGGCGGTACGGCCACTCTCGTTTCGGCGAACCGCACCGATGCCAATGGGGTGTCATCGCTCAACGGTACGATCGTCTTGAAGAACTTCATTTACGCCGACCCCACGACGCAGTTTCGCGAACCCGACTTGAATTTAGAGTTCGCGGGTACGGGTCTGTTTTTCCCAACAAACGCCACCGCCACGCCGCTACGGCTCGATGCGGGGATGATCAAAGCGATCGCCTTGCAAGACACATTGCAACTGACGTTACTCGAACCGATCCCCGATTTGCGCACGTTCCAATCCGGCAAAGCGACTGCGAAACTGACGGGCGATCTGCTGCGTTGGCGTTCGCGCATCGGCTCGTTCGTGAAGATCCCGAAAAGCATGGAGATCGGCGGTAATGGCACGATTAGCGTCGCGTCGATGCAATTTGACGCCGCAAAACTGAACCTGCAAGGCACCGAGGCCGACCTCACGAACGCACGCTTCTACGGCTACGGCATCAAGG
>JANXNT010001212.1 GCA_025353985.1 Limnoglobus sp. | reverse complement strand
CCGCCCAACACCGACTGCCCCCGCCACACACGCTCGGCCGCTGGACGATTCGCCACCCGATACTCGTTCTGCTCGCGTTCGCGCTCTTGCCGCACTTCGTTGGCACGTTCCAGAATGTCACTTACAACGCGATCGAACTGAACCTCAAAGTGCCTCAGCAGCGGATCTTCACGATGCTCGTAGTTGGCTACGATTTGCTCGCGTATACCGTCTGTGTAACGATCGCGATTCGGCTACTTCGGCGGCTCCATCGCGAACTGTTACACGTGCGATCTGGAAGTGCGACGCCAGATCAATTCGATGCAGTCCGCAATCGTGCCCTCGATGTCGGGCGATGGGGAATTGGGCTGGCAGTCGTTGGCTGGCTGCCGGGTGGCATCCTCTTTCCGCTGGTTATCGATCACTTCGGCGGCGAAGGCGGATTGTCGCGTTCTCAGTACGTACACTTCCTGATTTCGTTCGTCCTCTCGGGCATCGTCGGCATGGTTTACAGTTATTACGGCATACTCTACGTCGTGCTGCGTGGGCTGTATCCGTACCTCTGGAACCCCGAGCGATTTCACGCGGCCACCGCCGTTACCGAACTCAGTCGCGGCACGCGATTCTTCGGGCCGTTCATGGTGCTTGCGAACCTGATCCCCTTAAGCGGCGCGATTTTGCTCATCGTCTTCGGCGAAAGCGAAATGACGCTCGGCTTCCGGCTCCTCGTCTCCGGACTCATCGGCGTCGGCATGGCCGGCGTCACCGGACTCGTCCGCATCATCGACCACCTCAACCACCTCGCCAACGTCTGGACCGAAACCCGCGACGCGGCTTCGTGACGGTTTTTGGCTCCGCTTCGCTCTAACCGGGGCTATGATCCGAGAGTAACTGCTGCATTTGTGCCGTGACATCGGGGAACTGCGAGCGAACGTCGTTCGCCTCCCAGCGATCTTCTGGCCGCGCAAACAGCATTGCTTCCCGAACCGGTTCGTCGTCGTCGGCGTGTCCCGTTGGTTCGAGGTAGGTCCAGTCGGCGGTGCGAATGGCCCGTTCGCCGTAACCATCGATTTCGCAAACGCTGATCGCATGTGTACGCGGTTCGTGTGGCGTTCCGCTCCAGTGGGCGGTCAAGTCGCGGCCTTCAATACCCACCGCATTTTGCATTTTCAGCAACGACAATATCGTCGGCATGATGTCCGCGGGTTGCGTGATGTCGGACACCCGTAGCCCGGCATGTTCCGCGTTCGGCAACTGGATAATAAGCGGCAGGTGTACGAACTCTTCGTGCAAAAACGGCCGATGTGCCCCGACGTAGCCGCGTTCGCCGAGCGGGTAACCGTAGTCGCTGGTCACGAGCCATGCGGCGGTTTCGTGAAGGTTGCGTTCGCGGAACATCGCAAAGAGTTCGCCGAGTTGGGCATCGAATCCCGTGACGGCGGCAGCGAAGCTGCGGTGGAGCAGATCCCACGAATCGAAGTCGTCGGTATCGAACCACCCCGGCGACGGATCGGCCCACGGGATGATCGCTTCGATGTACTCATCGGGTGCCGTTTCGCCGATCAGATCTTCGACGTAAACCTCGAACACGCCATCGGGCACGAACCACGGCGGCAGCATCGCATCGCATTCGATCCACAACAGAAACGACGTGGCCTTTAACTCGTCGAGAATCTGCGGCAGCATCTGCAACAACGCCGTCGTGGGCGTGGCATCATCGGGGTTCGGCCTCGCGTCGAACTGTTTCTGCCAGCCAGCGTAGAAATCGGGTGTATCGTTCGCTTCGCGGTTGGCCCGGACCAACACCGTCACCACGCCCGACGCATTCAGCGTGTCGAGTAAATCGACCTGCGACGATCCGAGGCCGGTTCGCCAAGCGATTCGTGCGGAGATGGCGTCGGGTTTATCCGAGAAATGGCTATCGAAGGCGATGCCATCGACGGCGATGCGATCGAGGTGCGGGGTGGCCGAGAATTCGTTGCCGTAAATTCCCCAGCACGCGGTGGGGCAACCGGGGAGCGAGACGACGATGGTTTGCATGCACCTGCCAGGAGTGGGCGTGATTCGCGGCCGTTTCGATTAGTTTATCGGCGAAATCGTAGTTCACGCGCCGCATGGGGAAATGAATCCTACAACGGACAGAAGTAACGCTCTGCAAACGACGAGGAGATACGCTGTGCTCGGGCCGATCTTCATGCGGGAACTCGTGACGGTACCGCGACAGCGGGGACACTTTCCTACTCGGGTAGCGCTCGTCGGTCTGATCGCGATTCTGGGCATCACACTGTGGCAAGCCACGATCGGTTTCAGCCGCACGGCCACACTCGGCGAGTCCGCCCGTTTCGGCCTGATGCTCTTTCAAATCACGCTTTACGTCGAACTGATGTTGCTCGTCTTTTTCGCGGCCCTTTCCGCCGCCAGCACAGTTTCGCAAGAGAAAGACCGCCGCACGTTCATTTTGTTGCTGCTCACCGACATGTACGATTACGAGATCGTGCTAGGCAAACTCGTCGGCAGTCTGCTACCACTGGCGGCCCTGTTATTGACCACCGTGCCGATCCTTTCGATGCTGCTATTACTCGGCGGAATTGATCCTTCGCAGGTGATTCAGGGCGCGCTCGTGCTCGGTGCGTCCGCGTTTGCGGCGGGTTCGCTGGGCGGGGTGATTGCGCTCTGGCGGGAACGCACGTTTCAGGCGCTTGCACTTTCGGTGTTGTGCCTCGTACTTTATTTCTGCCTCAGCCAAGGCGTTGGCATTCTCGGGCCGTATATTTCGCAAGATGTGAACTGGAATATCGTGCAGGCGTGGCTCGATCCGTTCATCGTCATGCAATCGGTGCTTTCCCCGCCTGCGAGCGGCTGGAGCGGCATTCCCCCCGCGTACGGCTTCACGTTCGTCATGCTGGTGTGGTGCCTGCTTCTGAACGGCCTCGGCATCTGGAAACTGCGGAAGTGGAATCCGAGCGGCGAGCCGATCATGCAACGCGAGAAGCAGGCCGCCGACCCCGAAGCGGGGCTGAACTCCGAGGAGCTTTCCACGTTCCGCGCAAAAGCCCACGCCGCACCGGGTGCCGTCCGCGAAGTCGGCGATAACCCGATTCTCTGGCGGGAAATCAAGACGCTCGCCTACGGGCGACGCCCGTTGTTGGTCAAACTCGCGTACGGCCTCGTGCTGGCGTTAATCGTTTACTTTGCCTACTCCGAACTGAGCCAACCCGGTGGCCGTGCGGCCTACGCGGCGGCCTATGGCCTCGTGCCCGTCACCGTGCTGAGTATGCTGCTGATTGCGGCACAGGCAGTCACTTCGATTACCTCCGAACGCGATGGTGGGGCGCTCGATATTTTGCTCGTAACCGATGTTTCGCCGTATGAGTTCGTCTTCGGGAAAATCCTTGGCGTGATCTACAACACTTGGCAGTTCATCGTTCCGCCGATCCTCATGGCCGCGTTTTACGCATTCGAAGGCGTCCTCACTAAGACGCCAGATACGCTCAGTATCGGTGCGCGATTTGCGTTGAATTTCGCACCGATGCTTACCGTAATCGGCGCGATTCTGCTGCTGTTCTCGTTCGCGTTGGTTCTCGGGTTGCACGTGGCACTCCGCCTGACGAATAGCCGCATGGCGATCATTAACACGCTCGGTACAGTATTTTTTCTGTCGGTTGGCACGCTGATTTGTATCTACCTGATCCTCATCAACGGTGGCAGTTTTGCCAACCAATGGCTGAGCTTCATCTCGTTCCTCGTGCTGGGTATCGGCGGGTTGTTGTGGGTGCTGAGTGCGGATCGGCCATCGTCGGCCGTGTCGATCGGCAGCACGTTGTGCCCACTGGCGATGTTCTATTGCGTAACGAACATCCTCATCGCGAAGCCTGGCACCAACGAATCGGCCGATCCGCTCGTGCCGTTTGCCTCGCTGACCGTCGCGTTCGGCTTCACAATCGCCGCGATGCTCGTCCCGCTACTCAGCGAGTTCGACGTGGCCCTTGGCCGTACAACTGCGGCAAACGAAGAATAATGTCGACGTAAGTCACAATTGC
>JANXNT010001207.1 GCA_025353985.1 Limnoglobus sp. | reverse complement strand
GAGGTTGTTGACGCATTGCGTGCGGGCCGCCGCTTCGCGAACCTTTTGCACGGCGGGTAACAATAACCCGATAAGGTAACCGTTCACGGGGTAAAACGCTTGAAATCCAAGGCTGTTTTTGACTGAGATTGCCTTAAAAGGTCGGTTTTGGACCGATTTTCAGCAACAGATACGCAAAAAGTCCTTAAAGATCGTCATTTGACCCCGTGAACGGTTACCCGATAAGAATCGCGATAATCGCGATGACGACGAGAAGCTCGATGAGCGTAAATGCCTTACGCAGGCGCAGGGAACGTAACACGGCGATACCTCGAAATGAGGGAAATAGAATTTGTGAGCGGTAGGTAAAGAGAGAGTGTTACCGCTCGATGGAGAGTATTGAAATGTTAATTTGGTCTAACGCAAAATGCAATACGATTTTCAACGGAATTGCAAAATCACTTCCGTCGCGGAGAAATTTCGAGGGTAAGCAGTTAGTCGAACAGCCGCACGAAGCTCGGAAAACGCGGGATGCCGCCATCGGTGAGTTCCTGGTAGCGGAAGGTGATCGTCGTACCGATGGCGGGTGGGTTCGCGCGTTCTTTGTCTTTGAAGCCGGTGCCGACGCTGAATCGTTTGCCGTTCGGCAACTGCACCGCCAGCGCACCGAGTCGCCCCTTGTGCTTGCCTTTGCCCGGTTCGTGCCCGACCACGACTGCCTCGGCATCGTGAAATCGCTTCACCTTCAACAGCGTACTCGAACGCCCCGCCACGTACTTCGAACCCGGTTGCCGCAACATCAACCCTTCGCCGCCGAGTGCTTCCACCCGCGCCAGTTCGGTACGCAACTGTTCGACGCTCGTGCAGAGTTGTTGATCGAGCAACGATGTATACGGGGAGTTCCACGTCGCGATTTGCACTTTGAGATAGGCGATACGATCCTCGAATGGTCCCACGACGGCCGGGGCATCGAACACGAGGAACTTCACATCCTTCCAATGCTCGCTCTGATCTTGTCGGCGCACGATGCTGACGGTGCGCTGAAATGCCTTCCGCGCGATCCAGAGTTCGCCATCGAGTGGCACCGCAGGCAGCCCGGCCGTGAACCACGACGGCGCGTGATAGAGGTTCCCCTGGCGCGATAGAAATTGATTGCCGTCCCAATAGGCACGCACGCCGTCGAGCTTTTCGCTGAGCCACCACCCGCTGAGATCCTGCGCGTTGTCCCAACTCTCAGCGAGCAGAATCGGCGGCCCCG
>JANXNT010001199.1 GCA_025353985.1 Limnoglobus sp. | reverse complement strand
CGCGTAGGCTTTGCGTAGCGACGCGCGCGGCTCAAACTCTCACAACCATCATTGATCCGCTCGTCATGCGCCGCCAAACGCGAGCTTCGATTTACCGAGATCCGAGTTCGGAATGTCGGAGGTCGTTTTCTCACTCGCGTGTTCTTGCCTTGGCGTGCCTTTACGCAATAGTTGATCGACCATTTCCCGATCGATTTCCTCGAGTTCGAGCAGCTTGTTCGCCAGGAGGTCGAGGTCTTCGCGGTTCTTCAGAATCAAGTTCGTGGCGCGGGATTCGGTTTCGAACAGGATTCGTTGAATCTCTTCGTCGATGATGCGGGCTGTGCCTTCGCTGAAGTCGCGCGACTCGGCGATTTCCTTGCCGAGGAACACGTGTTCCTCGCCGGCACGATACGACACGGGGCCGAGCTTATCGCTCATGCCGAACTGCGTGACCATCATTCGCGCGATCCGCGTCGCATGTTTCAAGTCGCCGATGGCTCCGCTCATCGGCTCGCCGAATACGAGACGATCCGCAGCGCGACCGCCCATTGCCACGACGAGTTCCGCCATCAGTTCGCTCAGCGAATGATCAACGCGATCTTCATCGGGCTGGAACATCGTAAAGCCGCCCGCCCTGCCCCGCGGCACGATCGAAACGCGTTCGATCGGTGCGGCCTTCGGTTCGAGCCACGCGCACAATGCATGTCCGGCTTCGTGGTAGGCAGTACGCTTCTTTTCCTGATCGCCGAACGCTTCTTCGCGTTTCGCACCGAGCCGAACGCGGTCGGAAGCCTGATCGAAATCGTCCTGCTCGATTTTGTTTTTGCCGTTGCGAGTGGCAACGAGTGCGGCCTCGTTACACAGGTTGCGAAGGTCCGCACCGCTCATGCCAATCATCGATCGCGCGATCCGCTCGAGATCGACGGTATCGGCAACCGGCTTGTTGCGAATGTGGACTTTCAAGACTGCGAGTCGCCCCTGCCAAGTCGGGCGATTGATCGTCACGTGACGATCGAAACGACCCGGCCGCAGTAACGCGGAATCGAGCACATCGGGTCGGTTCGTCGCCGCCAGCACGATCACCGTTTCGGTCGGCTGGAAGCCGTCCATCTCGCTGAGAATTTGGTTGAGCGTTTGTTCGCGTTCGTCGGAACCGCCACCTACGCCCGCGCCACGCATCCGGCCGACGGCGTCGATCTCGTCGATGAAGATCACGCAGGGCGAATTTTCCTTCGCGGTTTTGAATAAATCGCGGACGCGGCTGGCACCGACGCCGACGAACATCTGGATGAACTCGGAGCCGTTAATGTTGAAGAACGGCACGTTCGCTTCACCCGCGACAGCCTTCGCCAGTAGCGTTTTACCAGTGCCGGGCGGGCCGACGAGCAGCACGCCTTTCGGTACTTGCGCACCGAGCCGCGTGAATTTATCCGGGCTTTTCAGAAAATCGACAACTTCTTGGAGTTCGCGTTTCGCATTGTCCATACCCGCTACATCTTCGAATGTCGTGCGGGCTTTGCCCTTTTCGTAACGGCGAGCCGGGCTGCGGATGTAGTTATTCAGGAAGCCACTGCCACCGGGTTCGCGGATGCGCGGCAGCACGTAAAACACGAAGAACAACACGAACACGACCAGCGGCAAAAACGCCCATAGGAGCGGCCCGATGTACGACAATTGTTCTTCGTCCTTCGAGATGCGGACCCGTTCGGTAGCATCGCTCGGGTTGGCTTTTTTCAGCTCCGCGCGGTATTTCTCATCGGCGTCTTCGATCAGTTTGACGAGCCGATATTGATCGTCGGTTTGAAGTAGCACGAACGAAAACTGGCCACCGGTCAGCCGCATGGTTTTCGCCATCTCGCTGGTCGGGTCGCGGACTTCGCCGATGGCCCGTTCGGTGCCGATCAGCTTTAGGACTTTGATCTGCCCGGCATCGACGAGCTGATAAAACTCCGAAACGGAAATCCGGTTCGGTGAGTTAAACACGAGCAAACAGACGACGATCGAGACCAGCAAGATCGCCGCCGCCCACCCACCGGGTACGAGCGGGTTTAACCGTTTCGTCGGCACCGGCTTTTGCGCCGGGTTCGATGTCGATGAGTCGGGTGTTGCGGGATCATTCGCGGCCATTCGAGAAAGCCTCAGAGTCAGAATCGGCGTGCGATGCGAGCGAAAGCAGTACTTACATAATAGGAGGCGGCGCATCCGGAGTTACGGGTGTCCCATCGGCGGGATTCGCTTCCGGTGCTTTCGCGTCGCCTAGCTTCACATCGGGTTCGGTCCGATTCGTGAAGAACGCAGACAGTTCAGCGAACGTATTGAGCGCGGCTTTGCCCGCCTTCTTCTCATCGGTGAGCTTAACCGGCGCACGAGGCTTGGCCGGTTTCCGTGGCGGCAACGGCGCAGCGGGCACGGAAGGTTGCGGGATGTTTCGCGCACCCGTGTTCGCCGGGAACTGCGGTCGGGGCGCTTGACCGCCACCTCCTTGCCGCGGTGCGGGGAAGCGACGCCCGCCATCTCCGGGCGGTACCTGGCGTGCGCCTTGTGGCGGCCCACCCGGCCCGCGTCGGTCGCCTTGCGGTGGACCTTGACCCTGGCCTTGTTGCGGAGGGCGTTGCTCCTGGCGTTCTTGGCGTGGGGCTTGTGGACGCTGCTGTTGCGGGGGGCGTTCTTGGCGTGGCTCGAACTGCTCTTGGCGACCCATCGGTTTGCGTTCGGAACCGGGAGCGATCATCGATAGCGAGATCTTCTTGTCGCCCGCTTTCACTTCCATCACCCACACGTGAACGACATCGCCCACAGATACGACATCGTACGGCGACTTGATGTAGCGGTTCGCCATCTGGCTGATGTGAACGAGACCGCTTTCCTTGACGCCGATATCGACGAACGCCCCGAACGGCACGACGTTCAACACGGTGCCGGTCAGTTCCATGCCCGTTGTAACAT
>JANXNT010001169.1 GCA_025353985.1 Limnoglobus sp. | reverse complement strand
CGTTCGCGGGACCGGCTGAAATCGTGCGAAATCCAGTGATCGACGACGACCCCGCCGAGTACGCGGGCGGTGCGATCGACAATCTCCCATCGCGGCCAATCGTAGCGGGAAAGCCCGATCGCCCGCACCGCCACGCCAGCGGTGACGATGGCCGCCACGGGCCGTGACGCATCGGACACGCGCCCGAACGGGCTGAGCATTTTCAAACGCAGCCAACCGGCAACGGTGTCGAACGCATTCTCTTCCGCCACTTCGGTGCGATTTTGGTTCGGCATCGTTCGCGATCCGGGCTTCAGTTTACTGCCGCTATCGCGGGCCAGACGCGTCTGGTAGCTCGTGCCCGTCGGCGTGCCTCGGCGGGTATTTAACGGCGTGCAAGGCGTGTGCGAACCGGCCGGAGTATTCGTCGAAATCGTTGGCGGCGGTGCGGGCAGCATCACGATGTCCGTGAACGGCGGGTCCGTTTCGTACACGCTGGCCCCGTCGTCGTAGACCGCCTGAAACGTTGCACCCATCCGCGAGTAGTGGTTCAATTCCGTCAACGATGCGTACGTATTCGCACGGCACTGCGGGTCGAGCGCGTCGATGTTTTCGTCAGGCGGCACGAGGAACACACCGGTAATTTCGGGCGGCGTGTAACCGAGGAGCTTGAGCCGCGCCCTGACGGCGTAGGCTAAATCGAGGAACATCCCGCCACCCGTGCCACCGGCTAAACCGGCGACGAGGTACACGTGTGGGCGGTTCGTGTGCAGTTCGAGGCCGGTATTTGCGAGCGTTTGAACGAGTGCGTCTTCGCTCGTCGCGAGTTCGAGTTCTTCGGTAATTCGCTGCAAGAGCGTCCGTTGGTGATCGCAGAACGCAAGCCGGCCCAGCGTGCGCAAGCCCATCGTCACCGGTGTGCGTGGCAAGCGGTGCAGCAGTTGCGAATCGAACCAGCCTTCGACGAGCGAGCGCCCGTTGGCGCGGGCTTTCATGTAGTACGCCGGTCGATTTAGCTTCGCGGCGAAGACTTCCTCGGGGCGCAACGCGGACAATCCGCCTAGGCGTTCGGCGGTCGCCGCTTCGAGCGTATCGGGGTCGGTGTCGATGAACAGCGTGCGGAGGCACGGTGTGTTCTGTGCGGAGCCGTAGCGTTGTGCGGTCTCCTTGCGCACCCGTTGCAGCACTTCTAAGCCCGTCTGGCCCAACCCGATAATCAGCGTTGGGCGGATCGGCCCGTGGCCCGTTTGTTCGGGCGGGGCGACGCGTGCCGATTCCGTTGCGGAGACGGCCCGCGGCATCGGCGTGTCGGTCCGCATGAAGTCCGACCCGGCCATCGCCTTCGAACCGTGCGTCGTGGCATAGGCATTCGAATCGCTCGTTCGAGTGAGATGCAGCGACGAGCCGCCGAGCAGCAATTCGGATAGTCGATCCGCGCTGGACGTGGTGATGACTTCCGATTCGGCGATGACAATCGACGCCGCATTCGGCGGGTTGCGCAGCGCTTTCACGAACTCAAAGCAGCTCGGAAAGCGCTCTTCGGACTTCTTGGCGAGTGCTTTGCGGAGTGCGATGCGGTCGCCGGGGGGCGAAGGCGCGAGGTTCGGCGGGGCAGTCAGGTGCTGCATGAGCAACTGCTGCATACTCGATCCATCGAACGGCCGTTGGCCCGTAAGCAGTTCCTGATAAACGCAGGCGAGGCTGTATTGATCGCAATAGCGGCTAGCGACGCCGTCGAAGGTTTCGGGGGCCGCGTACACGGGCGTGATGCCGCCAGTGACTTCCGCGAACATACCTTCGAGGTCTTTGACTTGGCCGAAGTCGCCGACCTTGACGTGGTTGTACTGGAGGAAGATATTTTGCGGCTTGATGTCCAAGTGCAACAGGCCGTGCTCGCCGTTCATGAGGTCGAGCACTTCCGCCGTCTCCGACATGTACGTGAGGAGTTCCTCGCGCGGGATGCCGAGTTGCCCTTTCAGACGATACTCGCGAAATCGCTCCCAGAGGTTGCAATCGGCGAGTTCCATCACGATCAGGAGCCGACCTTCGATGATGTCGTAACGATCCAGCGCCAGCAAGAACGGATGGCGAACGGACTTGACGCGCTTCAGCGATTTGAGTTCTTGTTCGGCATAGCGTACGAGGTCGTTATCCTTGCTGCGCAAGTCGCCGTGGATGATCTTGACGGCTTTGAAGATGCCGCCCGGCGCTTCGCATTTCCAAACTTCGCCGAAGCCGCCACTCCCGATACGGCCGATGAGCCGATAGCCGGGCACCGGCTCGCAATCGGCATCGAATCGAACGGCCATGATCTGCCTCTGAACAGTACGGGGGACAACGGAAGGATACGGAACTACGGGGTACCGACACTCGGCCAGGTAATATCGGTGCGGGTGTGCGGCGAGCTTTCGGCGGCCAGTTGGGCCGCGTACGCTTCCCGCGCGTGCCCGGCGAGTTGCGGCACTTCGGCCAGCGGCAACAGCGGATACTCGCGGATGAATGCGATGTCGTCCGAAAGTACGGCAGGGATGAACCCGATGCCCGGCAATGTCGCTTCGACCAGATCGCGGAAGCGGTCGCCGTTCGGGCCGAGCGGGCAGGCAAGGATCGTCGCTTCCATCTGCGGCTTGCCCGACACGCTGGTTAAATCCGGTGCGGCTTCTTCGAACGCTTGAATTAACATTTTGTCGGTCCGTGCCCCGACGTCGCGGCTCCGGAAGAGCACGGCGGCCGGGTCGGATCGTTCGAGCCGCATATCGAGGAAGGCGTGCGATTGCGTCGAAACTAACGCCGCAAACGACGGTGCATATTCCGGCTTCACGCACACGTTCACGAGGCTGCGGAACCGCTTCGCAATTTCTTGCTGCAACCCACTATCGAAGTCGAGAATTTCCTTCGAAGACAACGACGCGAGGAACAGATCGGACGCACCATCGACGCCTTCGACGCCTTGCGGAAGGATCATCCGGCCAGGGCCAGAGTGAAACGGGATCGGCTTCTCAGTCGGCGCGAACGACTGCGCGATTTCCACGAGGCGTGCGCGACACATGGCGATTTCGCGCGTGTACTCCGGTACCGACGACAACAGCGAACGATAAATCGCGAGTGTGGCATCAAGGACGAGCAGCTTCAGCCGCTTAGTCGGGTACGATTGGAACAAGTCGAACAATTCGCTGGTGACGGTCGCTTTGCGCGTGCCGATCATCCCGAGGCCGCCAGACAAGTTGCCGATCACGGGGAAGATTCGCGAGTAGGCATCCCAGACTTCGCGAACGAGGCCGTTCCGCACGCCCGTCAGGCCGTCGATCGTTCGCTTCAGCCGTTCGGTAATCTGCGAAAGGACTTCCTCGGTACCGGGTAAGCGGTACTGCGGTTGCTCGATGAACGAAACCGCCATCGCCGAAAGGTTCCCCTCGGCCTCGGCAGCGAGCGTCTTCCCGCGGCGGTCGAGGATGACCTTCAGTGTGCCGACTTTGTCGCTCTCGTGTTCGGGCTTCCCGACCACGTTCAAAATCTGTTCGAGCACCGCAACGGCGGCCTCCGCATCGAACCGCGCTGCACCCGGCGTTCGCTGCCGAAGTGGATCGACGAACGCATGAAACACGCGGTCCGGTTCTTCGCGCAGTGCGTCCTTGATCGCTTTCTCGAATTCGCCGACCACGACTTCGAGTTCGAGATTCCGCTTCTGCCACTGGTCGTCGAGCCACGTCTGAATCGGCTCGCGGAGGTGTGCGGCATCTTTCGCCGTCCATCGCTGAATGAGCCTTTGCGCGAAGCTCCGGGTCGAGGTTGCTAGCAGTTCCGTTCGCGGCCAGTTGATGCGGTAAACGCCCGTCGATTGCACGACGGAAACGCCTTCGCGGTTGAGGTCGAACGCCTCTTTGCGGACCGAGTCGATCGTGCGACCCGTCGTCGTGAACAGATCGAGGTACATCGTGCGTGCGATCAGCCCCGCCGTCTTCGATTGCTCGGTCGGCGTGTGTCGGCTCTCGCTTTGGATCAGGCCACAACGGCTGAACGGACCATCGCCATCGGTAATCGAAGGCTCGGCGTTGTCGAAGCGGACGGTGAACCGCGAACGCCCCTGATGGAAGTGGTGCAGTTCCGTGAGCGCACCGAACGTGTTCGCGAGCGCGTGCCCCTTGGCCACTGTGCGATCCGCAGGTGGCACGATCAGCACGCCGACCGTTTCCGGCCGCACGTAGCCGATCTGTCGGAATTCGTTTTTGATGATGTACGCGAGATCGAGGAACATGCCGCCACCGGTGCCCCCCGCCGTCCCCGCAACCACATACGCCCGCGCCCGATTGCTCGCCATGCCGAGACCGGTGCGCGATACGGCTTTGTCGATCGGCTCATCGGAAAGGAACGTCTCGATCTCGCTGCGGATACGCTGCGAGATCATCCGGTAATTGTCCACAAGTGCGAGGCGGCCATACGCCCGTACGCCGGCTGCGGCGGCGGGATCACGCGGCAACTTGTACAAGATGCCCGGCGGCAGCCATTGCTCGACCGACGGGATGCCATCGCGCTGAAGGTAATGTGCCGCACGGTTGAGGCGCGCCGTGACGATCTCCGTCACGCTGAGCGGATCGCCCGCGAACTTTCCCGATACGGCGAGGCTCGCCGATTCGGGATCGGTATCGATCGCCAGGAAGCGGATATGCGGCAACGGTTCGGGGCCGAATCGCTCGCGAATCATCCGTTTCATCACACGAATCGCGAGCATGCCCGAGTGGCCGATGCCAACGATGAGCGCGGGCAAGATTACGCCGTTTTCTTCGCGCACCGGCGGGGCCAACCCGAGGCTGTTCATCTTCGCCGTCTGCACGACAACCGGCCGTTGTAGCGTGATCGTCAGGTTTTGCGGCGGTCCGTTCAGCGTGTTGGCATTCGCGGCCTGTGGCGTCACGAGTTGCGTCGAACCGAGGCGGCCCGAGGTATTGTGCGGATGCGGCGTACGGCTCGCGGGGCCACGGCTCGGCGTCACCAACGACACCCCCGGACGGGGACGCAACCCACCGAGTTCCGCAAGGTTCCGCGTCGCACCGAGTTCGGCAACGACATTCGTACGCGGCGCGGCAGGCATCGGCGTCCGCGGTGGCGTCGGCGCTTTGTCCGTCACCGTCGATTGACGCAATGCGCGAATCAGTTCCATGCAACTCGGCCATCGCTCGTCGGGTTTCTTCGCTAACGATCGCGCGATGTGTGGCCGATCCGCCGGGGGCAACGCATCGAGGTCCGGCACACCGTTTAGGTGCTGCATCACGAGTTGCTTCGTGTTGCTCCCGTTAAATGGCCGCGTGCCCGTCAGCAGTTCCTGAAACACGATCGCGAGGCTGTATTGGTCGGTAAATCGGCTGACGTAGCCTTCGAAAGTTTCTGGGCCTGCGTACACCGGAGTCACGCCACCGGTGATCGTACCGCGGCAACCTTCGAACATTTTCGCCAGACCGAAGTCGGCGACTTTGATGTGCTTGCTCACAAGGAACAAGTTCTGCGGTTTCACATCCAGGTGCTGAATGTGATACATGTCGTTCATCAGGTCGAGCGCTTCGGCGGCTTCTTCCATGTAGCGCAGAAGCTCTTCGCGCGGCACGCCGACCATCCCCAGCCCACGGCACTCGCGGAAGCGATCCCACAAGTTGCAGTCCGCGAGTTCCATGACGATCATCAACTGGCCGTCGATGATGTCGTAGCGTTCCAGCGAAAGGATGTACGGGTGGCGAATCGTCTTCACCCGCTCCATCGCCTTTTTTTCTTGCTCGGCGGCGCGGATGTTCTCGTCGTCGGAATCGTTGAGGTCGCCGAAAACGAACTTGATCGCCTTCATCAACCCGCCCGGCGCTTCGACCTTCCACACTTCGCCGAACCCGCCACGGCCGAGCCGCTCGATGAGCCGGTACCCCGGTATCGGTTCTTGGTGTGTGGCTAAGGGAGCAGGCATCAGGTGCGTCCGAATATAATACGCTGCAAGAAACACCGGCGGCGAATCGTCGCCCGTCACAATCGTTACGGGTATCTAGTTCGACAACCGGTGTTTTGCAAAGCGCACACGTTCCGCTCATCCGGTAAATTCGCCATACGAGCCGAAAACTCTTGCATCGTTCGCGCGCAGCGTAAAATTCCACTCTCACGAGAACCGCGAGATCGGAGGATGCACAAGTTATGGCGGATATCGCATATGCCCTATCGATTCGGCAACCGTGGGCGGCACTGATCGTTGCGGGCTGTAAGACGATCGAAGTGCGCACTTGGAGTACGCAACGGCGTGGCCCGATCTGGATCCACGCCAGCAAGCTGCCCGACCCACGCCCGGAAGCCTGGGCGCATATCCACACTCCGGACCTCATGATTGCCGCGAGCCGGATCGGGGGGCTGATAGGGGTCGCCGACCTGATAGACTGCATAGTGTACCCGGCGATGGAACCGTTCGCGCGCGACTGCGAGTTTCACTTAAACGAACGCGAGTGGTTCCAACCGCCGCAGCTGTACGGCTTCCGGTTCGACGCCGCACGACCGGTGCCCTTTCAACCTTACGTGGGGAAAATGCTCTTTTTCCCGCTCTCGATTGTCCCAATCGCGGCCGTCGAACGACCCGTGCCACCGCCGCAAACACGGATCCTCGTTCGACCTCCCGAATACGAAGAACCCTTGCCATGAAGCACGGAAGCAACCAGTTACTCATCAGCGTCCGGAACGCCGAGGAAGCGCTCGTCGCGATAGCGGCCGGTGCGGATCTCATCGATGTCAAGGAACCCTCGAAGGGCGCTCTCGGCATGGCCGAAGCCGAAGTCGTCGCCGCCGTCGTCGATGCCGTGGCCGGGCAAGTGCCCGTCAGTGCCGCGTTCGGCGAATGGCACCCGGCGATTCTCACCGAAGCGCACTGGCACCTTCAGCTCAAACTCGATTACATCAAATGGGGCCTCGCCGGATACACGCACACGCCCGGTTGGGGAGAAGATTTGCTCGATGTGCGCCGTCAAGTGCGCCGCGGCCCGGAAGTCGTCGCCGTCGCCTACGCCGACTGGCAACGCGCGAAATCGGTGCCGCCCGACGAAGTCGCAAAGTTCGCCAAACGGTTCCGTTTCAAGGCGTTCTTGCTCGATACCTACGTGAAGGACAGCAAGAACTTGCTCAACTTCCTAGACGTGGACGAGATCAGCGAACTGGTAACGACACTGCAAGCCGGTGGCGTCCCCGTGGCCATCGGCGGCTCGTTGAAGTTCGAGAACCTAAAGGCGTTGAAGGCCGTGAAGCCAACGTGGTACGCCGTCCGCGGGGCCGTATGCATGGCAGGCCTGCGCGACGGCGAAATCGATCCGCTACGAGTCAAGAAGTGGAAAGACGCCATTGCGTAAGTCGTTTACCGGAAGTTGAAGCCGAACGACACGCCGGGGCGCGAATAGTAGCCGCGATTGTAACCGAAACCGGGGCCGTAACTGCCATAGCTCAGGCCGTAAGCGGGACGATAACCGTAGTTTGCGTTACGGTAGCCGTAGCTCGGAACGCCATACGAATTGAACGGGCTGCTATAGCGCGGGCCGTAATACGGGGTGGAATAGAACGGCTGGTAGTAACCGCCGCCATAAGACTGTGTGACGATGATCGGCGGGCCGGTTTGCACGTAAACCTGTGCCGATGCCGTGGACTGGCTGAGGGCGATCATGCTGACCGCCGCAATCGTGCCGACCGCAATCTGATGGAGACGCATCGCTGAGACCTCATGGTGACGAGAGAACCGGAAGGCTCTCCACAATAGGAAACCGCACTCCCGGCGCTTTCTTGCGCGCAACTTGAGGAAAACTCAATGGATCGTTCCCCGTGTTGCTGAATTTGTTGTACCTATCGATCTTCGCACTGTTGTCGCCGTGGCTCGTTTGGCGTTCGTGGCGAACGGGGCGTTACCGCCAGAACGTGGCGGCGAAGTTACTCGGGCGCGTGGCGATTCTCAAATCTTCGGCACCCGTCGCGTGGTTTCATGGCGTCAGCGTCGGCGAAATTCACTTGCTCGTTACGCTCGTGGCCGCTTTTCGCAAACGTCACCCGGACTGGCAGATCGTCGTTTCGAGTACGACGGACACCGGGCTGTCGGAGGCGCAAAATTGCTTCGCCGATTGTACAGTGATTGCGTGGCCGTTCGATTTCACGTGGGCGGTCCGCACAGCACTCGCACGGGTGCAACCCGCATTGATCGTGCTCGCTGAAGCCGAGATGTGGCCGAACTTCGTGCGAATTGCGCACGCGCAAAACATCCCCATTGCGGTGGTCAACGCCCGGCTCAGCCCGCGCAGTTTCGGGCGCTATCGCCGCATCGCGTGGCTAGCGCAACGGATGCTATTTCGCCACGTGAGCGCGATCGCGGTGCAGGCCGACGAGTATGCGGCGCGATTCGCACAACTCGGCGTCGAGATATCGAAATTACCCGTGACCGGCTCGGTGAAGTACGACGGGGCCAGCGGCGAGCGCGACACACCGAAGGGCCGCGAATTGCGGCGATTGTTGGTCATCGACGACACGCAAACGATCTGGGTGGCAGGCAGCACGCACGCACCGGAAGAAGCGATCGTGATCGAAGCGTTCCGCACACTGAAACCGCGTTTCCCGAACTTGCGTTTGCTCCTCGTACCACGGCACCCGGACCGCTTCGAACACGTCGCCGAATTGCTGGATCGTTCCGGACTGACATACCACCGTCGTAGCCGGACTGTCATGCCGGTGTCATCGCCGATTGTCTTGCTCGATTCGGTCGGCGAACTGGGTGCGGCATGGGGCTTGGCGGATGTCGGTTACGTCGGCGGTACGCTCGACGGGAAGCGTGGCGGGCAGAGTATGATCGAACCCGCAGGCTACGGCGTGCCGACGGTTTTCGGCCCGCATATTTGGAACTTCCGCGATGCCGCCAAACGACTCGTCGAAGTGAATGGCGCGAT
Organism: Limnoglobus sp.; assembly: GCA_025353985.1. Taxonomy (GTDB): domain Bacteria; phylum Planctomycetota; class Planctomycetia; order Gemmatales; family Gemmataceae; genus Limnoglobus. The sequence goes on along the minus strand of JANXNT010001169.1, from coordinate 2,768 downwards.
GATCGTTCCCGACGCGAATGCAGTGGCGGGGGCCATCGGCGCGCTTTTGGAAAACGCGTCACACCGGCAAACGATGGGCAGAGCCGCACGTACTTTCGTTCGCAATCAGCAAGGGGCCACCGAGCGCACACTCGATGTTCTCGACCGGCTTATCGTCCCGCCAACTTGATTGCATTCGCTACGGACATCGCCTCGCCACTTGTCGTCAATTCGCCATCGAGTTGCCGATTCCGCACGGTTTCCAGCACAATTTTGAATAACTTGCCTGGAGGCCAACCGAGCGTAATGAGATCGTCGCCGGTTAGCAGTGGCAACGGGTTCAGCAATTCCGGCGGCGTATCGCGCAAGGCTCGTTCGCAAAATTCGACGTGTGCGATCCCCGCATTTGCGGCCATCGCTTCCGCATGATGTAGCGTCAACAGTTCGCCGATGCCATCATGAATGAGCAGCGGTTGCCGTTGGTGGTTCGGCATCGTTACCGCTTCGAGTAACGCCTCGCGGTGGCCGACGAGCCAAACGATTCGTGCCAGTTCGTCGTTCGAAAATTTAAGTCGAATGCCAATCGTGCGTGCCGTGCGAACTCCCACCGAACGCAACATCGTGGCGAACGTGAGCGGGAACGAACACGCACTCGGCAATGCCGCGAGTACCCGCTGATCGGCATCGTACGTCGGCAATAATTCCGGCAAGACCGGCTCAAGCAACCCGAAGTCGCGGAGCAGTTCGCCGCCCCGCGCACGCCGTGGATGCACGAGCAATTTGCGGAGTTCATCCGCGATTCGCTCGGGGCTGACCGCACGAATCTGCGGAGCCATCGCCTGCCCCGCCGCACGGGTTGCCGGGTCGAGGTGCAGGTCGAATCGCGTGGCCATCCGCACCGCACGCAACACGCGCAATTTATCTTCGGCGAAGCGATCACTCGGATTGCCGATCGCACGAAGTATCTTGTTTTGCAGGTCGTTTTGGCCATCGACGTAGTCGAACACCGTCTGCAAGATCGGATCGTAGAACATGCCGTTGATCGTAAAGTCGCGGCGCTTCGCGTCTTCATCGGGGGAGCAAAACGCAACGGAATCGGGTCGGCGGCCATCGCTGTACGTGCCATCGGTGCGGAACGTGGCGACTTGGACTTTGAGCCATTCGCCATCATCGCCACGCGGCCCGATGACTTCGATGACACCGAACGCGGCCCCGATTTCAACGCAGCGGCGGAACAGTTGTTTCACCTGTTCGGGGCGCGCATCGCTCGCCACATCGTAATCGGCCGGGACGAGGCCAAGGAGCTCGTCGCGGACGCAACCGCCCGCCCACAGCGCGACAAACCCCGCCCCCTGGAGTTTCCGAACCACCTCAATCGCAAACTCGCGTGCAGTCATGGTGTAATGCCAAGTTGTTCCAGACGAGTCAGCCATTCGCCGAAATGCGTACACCGCGTTCGTAAGACGTCGATGCCGATCCGACTGGTGACAATCGGACCTTGCGCACGTTTCTTATAGGCGGGTACCGTAGATGTGATTCGCCGCGAGGGACAGGTTGCGTAGCCATCGTTGATTGCTTCAGGGTGTCCCGCTTTCGCGAGAATCCCTCGGAACGTCTCGATCAGTTTCTCTAACGGTTGCTTTGCAATCGGAGCCAGCGTTGCAGCCAGCACTTCGACATCGGCGAACGCCAACGCCTCGAATTCGTGGAGTTGCACGTACGGCACGAAATACTTGGGGTCGAAACTGTCGCCCATTTCGATGGCGATATCTGCGTGAATCATCGCTTCGACGATACTCGCACGTTCGTTCCACACCATCGCAACCGCCGCTTCGCGTCCCGGCCAATCGAGTGGCATCGCGTAATAATCGAACATCGTCGAGCAATATCGCCGTTCTTTGAACGTGCGGATAATGTCTTGCCGGGCGACTTCCCACTTCTTGACTCCGCCGTGTTTGCGATGCCTGCCCGGCAGAACCGCCCACGCACTCGTGTTGTGCATCACCAGATGTGCGGCGAGTTGATCGCGCACGAAGGTCTGCTCGGTTTCGCCTTCGACGATGACGACGAGTTCATTCACGGGCTGGCCCCCCGCGCACGACATTCTTCTGCCAGAGTTCACCGACAGAATAGTCTTCCAGCCAGCCCGCAAGTTCCTGTGCATCGAGGCGCTCGAACGTCGACCGTCCGTTGACACGATTCACCACCACAATCTGTTTCGGCTCGAAGTAATCGAGAAGCGTCGGCGACTGCGTCGAGACGATCACCTGCGTTCGTTGGGATGCCGACTGAATCAGGTCTGCCAGTATCGAAATGGCATACGGGTGTAGACCGAGTTCTGGCTCGTCGATGATGATTGTCGAAGGCGGATTCGGTTGCAGCAGGCACGTGGCGAGGCAGATGAAGCGAATCGTTCCATCCGATAGTTGATTCGGCTGAAACGGAAAATCACTGCCCTTCTGTTGCCACTCCAGACGCACGAGCTCGTTCGTTCCTTTCGTCTGTGGTCGCAGCAGAAAGTCGTCGAAAAACGGTGCAATCAATCGCACGGTATCGCGGATCAAATCATAACTACCCGGCTGACTTTCCTTGAGATGAAGCAGATACGGCGCGATATTGGCCGCATCGTGACGGAGACGCTGGCTATCGCGTAGCGAATGGTCGCGCCGCATCGGAGCGAGCGAACTCGTGTCGTGAAAGTGGTACACGGTCCAACTCGAAACCGCATTGAAGACGTAGCCGGGAGCAGCAAGATAGCCAGTCCAGTTGCTGCTTTGGTCATCCTTGCG
>JANXNT010001156.1 GCA_025353985.1 Limnoglobus sp. | reverse complement strand
GATCGAACTCTTCGGGGCGGCGCTCGGCGAATCGGGGGGCGACACGAGCACGCTGCTGTTTGCGGCACGGACGGCACGCCGTGGTGAGCAATTCGGCTTGGCGGATCAGTATTTGCGGCGTTACTCGTTGAGCGGGGATGCTGAGATCTTCGCAATCGAGCGGATACTTTCCGGAATCCAGCGTGGCGAACTCGGCCAATTCATGGGCGGCCTGCGGTTCTGCGAGAAGAACCCCGCGCATCCGGAAGTGCCGTACGTCTTCGAAGCGATGTCGCAAGGTTATTTGAAGGCGGGGCACATTGTCGGCACGCTCGATAGCACCGAACGCTGGCTCGCAACGGGGCCACTTCCCGCAGACCAGGCACAGGCGCACGTGTGGCGTGGCCACTGCTTTCGCACGATCGGTAATCTCGATTCGGCACGAACCGAGGCACGAACCGCACTCGAATTGGCACCCGAATTTCTCGAAGCCCATATCCTGTTTGGCAAACTGCTAACGAGTTCCGACCCGAATGCGGCACTTATCCACTGGCAAACGGCATTGGCACAGAAGCCGAACTTGCGAGAAGCGCACCTCGGGATCGCACGGTGTTATCGCAATCTCGGAGAGACGAAACGGGCGTTCGAGCCTCTCAAATTGCTTTTGGAAGCCGATGCAAACGATACGCTCGCACTCATCGAACGTGCGAAACTGCACCTCGATTCGAAAGCCTACGAGGAAGCGATCCGTGATGCACAAAAAGTGCTGGCCTTCGATACGAAGTCGCGAATCGCACTGACGATTTTAGCGCAAGCGTACCAGGCCACAGGGCGAGGACCGGAAGCCCTGGTGCTAAGAAAACAGGTCAAAGATATCGAAGAGACTTTGTTCAAGCGGATTACCGAGAAAGTCGCCGCAGGCTTGTTACCCGCCCCGCAAAAGGGAACTGACCTCACTGTCCCCGAGTGACCATGGCACGCATCGTATTCCCGCTGTTACTACTTGCGATACTCGGTTGCACGTCGCGTTCGACGCCGACCGTTGTGCCGCCGAGCGTAGCCGTGCAACCGGATCGAGACTGGTTCGAAGATCGCACAGCCAGTTCGGGTATCGACTTTACCTACAAGAACGGTGAAGAGGCCAACCACTACACGATTCTCGAATCGCTGGGCGGCGGCGTGGCGCTGTTCGATTTCGATGGCGATGGGCGGCTCGATCTTTTCGTGACCGGTGGCGGATACTTCGAAGGCAATCCGCCCGCGATCCGGGGCTTGCCGAGTAAGCTCTACCACAACCTCGGGAACGGCAAATTCGAAGATGTGACCGCGGCCGTGGGGCTAAACACACCGCTGTTTTACTCGCATGGCGTGGCCGTCGGCGACTTTAATTGCGATGGCTGGCCCGATCTTTTCGTCACCGGCTACGGTCGCGTCGCACTGTACCAGAACGTCGCAACTGCAACGGGACGTGGCTTTCGGGACGTCACACGCGAATCGGGTATTCCCGAGAATATACCCTGGAGCACCTCGGCAGCGTTCGGCGACCTCAATGGCGATGGCTTTCCCGAGTTGTTCGTCTGCCAGTACCTCGATTGGACGTTCGCGAAGCACAAAACCTGCTCGCGCACCAACGTGCCCGCCGATGTCTGTTCTCCACACGCCTACCAAGCCGCTCGCCCATATTTGTTCCGAAACACCGGCAAAGGCACGTTCGTCGATGTTTCCGATGCCCAGCATCTCAAAGCCGATGGCAAGGGTCTCGGCGTGGTGATTGCCGACCTAAACGGCGATGGACGACCCGATATTTATGTGGCGAACGATGCGAGCGCGAACCATCTCTACCTCAATTCACCCGATGGCAAACTGCGAGAATGCGGACAGGAACAAGGCGTCAGCGTCGACGAAACGGGCCACGTCAACGGCAGCATGGGTATCGCGGTCAGCGATTGGGACCGCTCCGGCTTCGCGTCGATTTTGGTAACGAACTTCCAAAATGAATGGCACGCGCTGTACCAGAACCTCGGCAAGGATCGCTTTCAGTATCAGACCCATCGTGCGGGGATAGCGAAAATCGGCCAGAAATATGTCGGTTTCGGCGTGGCGTTTACCGACTTCGACAACGACGGCTGGGACGATGTCGTTATCGCGAACGGCCACGTGCTGCGGCACCCGGAAGGCGCGACCTTGGCGCAAAATCCAGTATTAATGCAAAACGCCGATATGGACAATCGTCGCAAATTGCTCGAAGTCACACAGGAAGGTGGTTCGTATTTCCGCTCGCTCCATCGCGGGCGCGGGCTGGCCGTCGGCGATCTCGACAACGACGGTTGGCCGGATGTTGTAATCAGCCACGTCAACGAACCGATCGCGATCCTCCACAACCGGGGAACGAGCAAAAAGCACGGTATCACGCTTCAGTTAAGGTCCGAAAGCCATCGTTCGCTCGTCGGCAGCAAGATCACCATCGTTGCGGGTGGACAATCGCAGACGCGGTATCTGTCGAGCGGTGGCTATTTGTCGCAGAACGGCAGCGAAATCCACTTCGGCCTCGGTGCCGCCGAACTCGTGGATCGCATTGAAGTCAGCTGGGCGTATGGCAAAACGCAAGTGTGGGAAAGGCCCTTCGCAGCCGACCGCATGTGGTCGCTCACGGAAAACTCGCCTGCGGCCAAATGAAATTCAAACGTATGTCGTGAAATTCTCTTGCAAAGCGCTATCTACTCGAAGTACACTTAAATCAGCTAGATTATGAAATCTAGCGACAACGTGGATACTCTCTCGTTGTCATCATTCTTTTTTTTTCGGAGCCTCTTCCCATGCGTTCACTTCACCGGATTGGCGGTACACCGCGACGCGGGTTCACGCTGATCGAATTGCTCGTCGTGATTGCGATTATCGCAATCTTGATCGGACTGCTACTCCCCGCCGTGCAGAAAGTCCGCGAAGCGGCCGCACGAGCCAAGTGTACGAACAACCTGAAGCAGTGGGGGCTTGCACTCCACAACTTCCACGATGTCAACGGATATCTTCCATACGGTGCAACCACAACTAAACCAGGAAACGGCGGCTGGGGTCCATCGTGGATGGTGTTTTGTCTACCGTATGTCGAGCAAGACAACTTGTTCAAACAACTCGACTTGAATCGATCGGTATGGAACGATGCCCAGAACAACATCGCGATGCACAACTTCACGCCTTCGGTGTTGTTCTGCCCGTCGAGTACGTTGCCACTGAAAACGAATCCCGGCGACCAAGGCAACCCGAACCCAAGCGTAGTTGTGAATCCCGAAAACGCGACTGCGAACTACACGGGTATCGCCGGCTCATTCCCCGATATC
>JANXNT010001111.1 GCA_025353985.1 Limnoglobus sp. | reverse complement strand
CATACACCATCGTGGCCGACTTTAATAGCCTCGACGAGTACGAGGTACGAGTGTACGACTCCGAACGGGAGCAGACATTGGTGGCGGTCATCGAGATCGTCAGCCCGTCGAACAAGGACCGGCCGGAGACGCGAGCGCAGTTCATCGGCAAAGTGGCGGCGTTATTGCGAGAAGGTGTTAGCGTGTCGATCGTGGACATTGTTTCGGATCGTCACACTAACTTCTACGCCGAATTACTTGAGCGAATCGGCCAACTCGACCCGCGCGTGGGTGCGGACCCGTCGTCGATGTACGCCGTTACTCTCCGCGCCCAACGGCGGCGGAAGAAGCCATCGCTGATGGACGCTTGGTATTTCCCGATGGCGGTGGGCGAGCCGCTACCTACGATCCCGCTCTGGCTCTCCCCTAACCTGCAAGTGATGTTGCCACTCGAGCCGAGTTACTCCGAAACCTGCCGCCTGCTGCGGATCACCTGACGGTCACTTCACCAGACGTGATCGGGTTGTGGCCGACGATGTGCATTAAGATGCCGAGAATCTGATCGACCTCGGAAATCAAATACTCCCGAGTGTCGATCGCCAGTTCCGTGCCGCGAAGGCGATGAAACCGCCAATTGTTGCCCGTGGTCACGACGCCGTACACGGTTTCGATTGCATTCTTGGCCTTGCGGTTGAACCGTTGCGACGCAACCATTTCCGCCACGCACTGCCCCTGCCCAGCGGGGATGCTCTCGTTCTTCCCTTCCGCGACGGCCAACACGGGTGCAGTGATAAACGACACTTGAGGCCCCTTGCCGAAAAGGAAATCGACCACCCCCGTCAAGCCCGCCTCTTTGTCAACAGTGAAATCCACGCCGGAGAGAAGACAAATAGTGTGCCGGGCACGAACCCAAACTTCCCCGAGTACCGGAGCGATCAGCCATTCCGAACGCGCCTTCTCCGTGTTGACAGTCAAGGCCAATTGACCCATCGTTTCAAGCGTGTACCCTACAGACGGCCCGATGGGGATCGCGGGCACATTTTCAAAAAGGGAACCATTCGTCGACATCGACAGACCGAATTCGGCAAGTGCGGATTCGAGTGTGAAGTTGCTGAAAGCCATGTCAAGTTTCCTCCAACCCCATTCTATTACCTTCGCGTCGTTGGTTACTTACCCTCCTGCCGCTTGGGTGTCTGATCATTTCTTTTCGATCTGCCAAACCATGTCTTCTTCACTAACGACAATTTGCATGCGACCCAGAATTGGTCCGATTTTCCCTCGTGCGACAATCGTTCGACCGAGCATGTTTGCGTGCTTTTCGGGTAAGCCCAATTGTTGAAGTCGTTCGGGATTTTCAATCATTATTGAAATGGTGAAATTATCTGGGTCGCGGTAGTCCTCGTGAGTATTGAGGTAATACCACCTATTATCGCGGCTTTGTCCGGTGCCCAGCACTTTGAATTGGACCGCAACTATTTCATCCCTTCGTTTTTTCGCTTCAACGGGTGTCAAGATGTCCCTGGGTAAAGCGGGCTTGATGGGAATGTTCGATTTCAAATCGTCGCGACTTTTCCAAAACTCGGCAGTCGTTTTGTCGGGCCTGTATGAGTTCTTGGGATCCTCCCGATAGCTGATTCGCTCGATTGTAGGCATGGTGCGGAGAAATTCGTAATCCTTGGCTTTCGGCGGCAATGTGACTTCTTTGAGTGTCTTGTTGTCCTTGAGTGGTGAGATGTCGATTATCTGGTCGCATCCACCGAGTCGCAGTGACTCTAAAGGCATCCCTCGCAATGCGGAGAGATCGGTCACATTACAGCCCACGAGGTTTAGATGCATCAACAACATTCCTTGTAACGGCTTGAGATCTGTCACTTTCGTTCTGTATAGATGAAGTAACGTGAGCGGCATTCCTTGAAGCGGACTCAAATCGGAAACATCCGTATCACCTAATGAAAGTAGGCTGATTTTCGCGCCGCGCAAAAATACCAGGTCTTTGATCGACGTTTGGTCGATGTTCAAGTCCCAGGTTCTGTCTGCCAACTGGTTGAATTTCTGGGGTTTGATGTTGTTATGGTGCATCGCCCGAATCCAGCCGAGTTGTTCGTGCTCCTTCCAAAACTCTTCGAATGAGGTCGTTGGAAGCCAGGGG
>JANXNT010001090.1 GCA_025353985.1 Limnoglobus sp. | reverse complement strand
GGTTTGGTAAGTAGGGAGATATTTTTTCTGTGCGTACAGCGCGATTGACAGCACATAACGATATTGCATGTGTGATGTCTTGCGGAGCAAGAAGCCGCACATGGGTGATACGTAGTTTGTGTGTTTTGACTTGAAAATCCTTATGTTCGACATCCAGTCGCATTTCAGCAGTAAAATTCCGGTTTAAGTCCACTTCACTCTGTTCCGAAGCATCTTTTACCACGATTCTCGGACATGTGTCCAACAGGAAAAGTTCGAGGAAGTGTTCGATAATGCGACGACCTAAAGTCGAAGCGGACTTCGGGCTGTTGGAATACTGCCGATAATCCAGTTTAAAGCCTTCCAGTCGGATCGTAGTCTTGACTTCTACGCCCATGACTTCTTCACACTTATGGCTATCAATTCCTTCGTCGGATAAAGAGAACGTGAAAGTACGCCGATACAATTTTCCTTTGCTTGAGAATACACTCTCGACTCGAACGCAATCGAAGGCTTTCAGCCAGAGAAACCGACCGACCCCTTTGCCGCCTTTTGCACGTTTCCGACTGGTATCTGACGTTCGAAATGACTTGTAGTTATCTTCGGTAAAACCTATGCCATTGTCGTGAACAACGAACCCAGTGATCGGCTGATTGAAGACGGGTTCGCCTTCAATTAATCCGAGTTGCGTGTTGTCACGGATGATTTCGACTACGATTTCACCAGACTTGGACTTGGCGTCATCGACCGAATGTATCGAATTACTGATTGCCTCGAAAACAGGTAGTAGCCCGTTCGATAGCGGCAATTTCGTGTTTGCGATTCTACCAATCAGATCAAGATCCATCGTGAGCTCCTAACTGGTCATAATCATTCAAAACGCGATGCATCGGCGATTGTCTTTGTATTGACTGCTACCGCCGCAGCGGAGTTATCTGCCAAAATTTTGCGAAAGAGAAGAATATACGTTCGAGGTCAGTGTAACCGTTTTTCCCGTTCGCTACAATTGCCGCATGAGCACACTCCACCTGCGTAATGGTCGCTTCATCGACCCGTCGCAAAACCTCGACGCGATCACCGACCTCTGGCTGAAGGATGGCCGCGTCGCTGCCATTGGCCACTCCGCACTCGTGACGGATCGCGTGCTCGATTGCACGGGGATGATCGTTTGCCCTGGCCTGATCGACATGCACGTTCACCTGCGCGAACCGGGCCGCGAGGAAGACGAAACCATCGAGACCGGCACGCGGGCCGCCATCGCGGGGGGCGTCACTTCGGTCGCGTGTATGCCGAACACCGAACCCGCCATCGATACGCGCAACGCCGCCGAATACGTCATTTTACAAGCGAAACGGGCGGGAAACTGCAACGTCTTCCCCATCGGTGCCGTCACGAAAGGCCGCGAAGGGAAGGAACTCGCCGAGATCGGCAAACTCGTCGATGGCGGGGCGGTTGCGTTCACCGACGACGGTGCGCCGGTCTACAGTGCGGAGATCATGCGGCGCGCACTGGAGTACTGCAAAAAGTTCGACCGCACCGTGCTCGTTCACGCGGAAATTCTCGAACTGACCGTCGGCGGGGTGATGAACGAGGGCGAAGTGTCGTTCCGTCTCGGCCTCGGCGGGATGCCGGGAATCGCCGAAGACATTATGATTTATCGCGACATTGTGCTCGCAGAACTCACCGGCGGGAAGGTTCACATTCTGCACGTTTCCACGGCGGGTGGCGTCGATCTCATTCGCGATGGCATCCGCAAAGGCATCCGTTGTAGCGGCGAAGCCTGCCCGCATCACTTCATCCTCACCGACAAGGAACTCACGAAGTTCGACAGCAACTACAAGATGTCGCCCCCGCTCCGCACGCAGCGCGATGTCGATGGCATCCTCGCCGGTTTGAAAGACGGCACACTCTCGGTGTTGGCCACCGATCACGCGCCGCACGCACCCGAAAAAAAAGCCCGCGAGTTCGACCAAACGCCGAACGGCATCATCGGCCTCGAGACATTTTTGCCACTCTGCACGACGTATCTCGTTGAACCGGGCCACCTCACCTGGAACCAGATGATCGAGAAAATGACGATCAACCCCGCAAAGATCCTCGGCATCGACCGCGGCAGTTTGGCCATCGGGAAAATCGCCGACGTAACCGTAATCGATCCGAACCTAGACTGGACGATCGACGTGAATGCCTTTCAAACGAAGAGCCGCAACAGCCCATTCCACGGCTGGAAAGTGAAGAGCCGCGCAATGGCCACGATCGTACGCGGCGAAGTGAAGATGAACGAGTTGGGGAAGTAACGCGATTCTACGTTTAGCCGCGCCGCGAAGGCTCTGCTTAGCGAAGCGCGGCGACTCGGCGTATCGGATACGAACACGATTATCCGGTGAGTTCGCTCCCCGCGCTTCGCTACGCAAAGCCTACGCGGCGCGGCTAAACAAATCCCTCATTTCATCGACTTCAGCCATTTCTCGAATGCGGGGAATTGCTTCGCGACGACTTTGTCTGGGCCGCTGAGGCGTACGTGCGTGGCTTCGTCTTTCACGACCACGATCCCCCAGATGACGCGATATTCGGGCTTCGTTTCTTCTTTCGATTTCGGGTCGAACGGGCGTTCCTTGTACTTCCACGTTCCGCTAATGTCGAGCAAGTGGACCGTCGCGCCGCCCACTTCGAACTTGGTTTCCTTGGCAATATCTTCGATCTTCACACCGTCGGCGAGCACGAACTGCGTCTTCCAGCGTGGGAATTCCTTGTCGGGTTTCGGCGACGATTCCGGCATCACGATCACTTCGGCATCGGCGACGCCTTCCTCGCCGGAGGCGATTTTGAACTGGTGCGAACGCAGCCGGTTCGCGGGCTTCTCGGCCTTCCAGTCGGCGGGCGTGTCGGACTTCAGCGTGCCGAACGGGATCGGTTTCACGGCGTCGGCAGTGAAGCCGAATTTAGCGATCGTTAACAAAAATACCGTCGCGATTAGCCATCGGGTCATCATCGTTTGCCTCGTATCAGGGAGAAGGTTCGTCGTCGTCTTTGAGTCGTGGGGAACTTGCGGTGGGTCGGTCGTCGCGGTGGCTGGTCGTCATTGCGACTTCGTCGATTTCGACTTGCGTCGGATTTGCGAAAGCGGCGAAGCCGAGCGAAAGCGATCGCAACAGCATCCCCGCGCAACCGAGCATCAGCGTACCGAAACCGACGCCCACCCAAATGGCACGGACGGACTTTCGTAAGTAACTGAAAACACCTCCGCCACCGTCCAGTTGCACGAGCGTATTCGTCGAAACCGTCTGGCTGCGTTCGATGGCGACGCCTTTTGTATCGGTGCGAAAAAACGCAACGTCGAGATCGACGTGGACTTCGACCAACATGCTGAGAGAGCCGGAATTCGTGAAGGTGATTTCCATCGCGGGGACGACTTCACTTGCCGGAGTCGTTCGCAGCCAGACCGGTTCGTGCTTCACGACCGTCGGCGACAACACGTTGTAAGTGGCCGCGGGCTGGAGCGAGGCATAGCCGAGGTTGCGGTACGTTACACGCGGCGGTTTCGCGGTCCAATACCCGCCGATGGCATCGAAGCGGTCGGGGAATTCGATCCGCACCGGGTCGTTGAAATAGCCTTCGAGGATCGTCGGTTGTTGCGTTTTGATTTCGGCCGCCGCCGGTGCAAGGAGAACGATCGCGGCCATGAACGTACACAGGTGCGCGATGATGTGCCAACGCGTGATCGGGCTGAGTGCCCGCTTCTGTTTGCTGCGATCCCCTTCTTTAACAACGTCGAGTTCGCCATCCTCTTCGTGGGAACGGCTCGCGGTGCGGTTCGCTTCCAGATCGCGATTCGGGTTCCTCAACGTGATCGCCAAATGTGCGAGCGCCGCAGCAAGCCCGACGACCCCAACGAGGCAACCGAATATGAGTCCATCCATCCCGGAAAGGAACGCGATACCGGCAACCACCGCGACCGCAATCAGCCCGCCGAACGTGATTCGCAGATGTTGCCGCGCGTTTTTGAGGCCGACCCAATCGGGCTGGAACCGCCCGCAATCGGGGCATGCGGTCGCGTTCGGTTCGGCTTGCAGTTCGTCCGTGAGTTGGTTCGTCGCAAGCTTCGTGGCGGCCTCTTCGGAGCGGGCTTGCTCGTCGATAATGCGTTCGTCGCGCATCCGATAGACGCACCCGCACCCGTCGCAAGTGTAGCGTTTTCGGCACCGGAAACTAAAAGAATAGGCAGCCATCAGTGTTGTTCGGGTCTCTCAATCGTCTTCGTCGTCATCTGCGTTGTCGTCTTTCTCTTCGTCGTGAATCGATTCGACATCGGGCGGGATCGCGTGGGCTTGCAGCGACTTCGCCAGCGAACGCAAGTAGAAGCACGAACCGACCGAAAGCAGACTGCCACCGACCATCCCCAACCACCAGAGTGTACCATATTTCGCGCTCGCACCCGCTGGCGATAGGGCAATTTCGAACTCTTTGCTCATCTGCTTGTTCTGATCGTTGAAGCGATCGCTCGCATCGGCGTTCGGATAGCGCACGTTCATATTCACGCGAACGCGGATCGTCTGGTTCGCGAGTTTCGGATCGTTCGGTAACGTGAGTTTCGCCCAGATGCTCGGCGAGGTGTGCTTCTCGCTGCGTTTCACCGAGATATTTCCGCCCCAGGAGTCGGTGTTACTCGATGCGGGCATCGCATCGGGAATTCCCAAATCGGCGGCGTTTGTGACCTTCGCCACCGGCGAACCGCTCCAGTTACTCTTGACGCAATCGATTGTGTCGTCGAAGTAGACTTTGACCGTATCGCCGGGCGATGCGACTTGCGGGTACGATTCGCGATTCGTTTTCAGCCCGTTGAAACTCGTGCAAATCACCGGTGCGAGTGCCATGAGCGCGGCGAGGCCACCCGCGCCGATACCGATCCAGTGCGGGATGCCCATTGGGTGCGGCGGCTTCTCGAGGCCCGAAGTTTTGCCTTCCTCCGTGATTTCGACTTCGCCTTTCCGCACAGACTTTTCCGTGCCAGAACGATTGGCTTCGAGATCGCTGTTTGGGTTGCGAATCGCGATGAGGAGATTGACGAC
>JANXNT010001081.1 GCA_025353985.1 Limnoglobus sp. | reverse complement strand
TGACGTAAGTCAGAATTCGTGACGTGCACGGACGTACCCAAAAGTGCGCCGAAATGACCCAGAAGTGCGCGCAAATGACATAGAAAAGGCGCGCACGGTCGATTTTAGGTCGCATAGTGACTCAAAAAGGTCGGTACTTCCCGCGAGCGTCTCAACAACACCATTCGGCATAACCCACGGCAAGAAGGCAAGATACGGCAAAAAAACCGCTTTCAGATCAGTCGTTTGCGATCAAAAAACGGGCTTATTGAGACGAAAAAACACGAAAAACACGGTTTTAAAACTTTCGCAATTCGGACTTACGTCGATTCGGAGAGGCCATATGTCAAATAACCGGGCGTGAAGTATACTCTGGATACTCAACCCACCCGGAGAGCGATTGCCGTGACCCACGCTGCGGTTTTTGACGATGTCCACAAGACATACAAGCCGAACCCACTGTTACGCAGCCACGTGGCGGCGGTTCGCGGCATCTCGCTGACGATTCCGACGGGAAGCATCTTCGGGTTACTCGGGCCGAATCGCGCGGGCAAAACGACGCTCATCAAGCTGTTATTGTCACTCGCACGCCCCACGAAAGGCACGATCCAGCGGCTCGGCGAGACGATCGCCAACCGGCAGACGCTCGGCCGCGTGGGGTATATGCACGAGAACCACGCCTTCCCACGCTACCTGTCCGCATCCGAAGTGCTCGCGTTCTACGGCGGGCTTTCCGGCTTAAACTCCGAGATTTTGCCACGATTAGTCGATGAATCGCTCACCCGCGTCGGCTTGACAGATCGTCGCGCAGAACCGATCAGCCGGTTCAGCAAAGGCATGGTCCAACGTCTTGGCCTGGCGCAGGCGCTCATCAACGACCCGGACTTGCTTATCCTCGACGAACCGACCGAAGGCCTGGACCTTTACGGCCGCAAACTGCTTCGAGAAGTCGTTCGCGAACGACAAGCAAAGGGCAAAACCGTGCTGCTCGTGTCGCACGTTCTGCCGGAAGTCGAAGAGCTTTGCGACCATGCGGCGGCCATCGTGGCGGGGCAAGTCGCGTGGCAGGGGCCGCTCTCCGAATTGCGACAATCGGGCACGCTCGAAGAGTCTTTGTTTGCCATGTACGAAAAGGGTATGCCGCGATGAATCTCCCGTTCGCGATTCGCACGATCCGCTGGATGGTCCGCGATACCTTCCGGCAATCGCTGCACACGAAGCTTTTCTGGGTGATGCTTGCACTCACGATGGTGTGCGTCGGTTTTTGCTTCAGCATCAGCGTGTCCGGCGATATGCCGCCGACGACATACGAGTTTGAAATTCCCGCGTACATCACGCAACAGGAAGCCGAGCGGATTGGCTTGGACAAAGTGAAAGCCGACGGCATTCGCATCATCAACGGCGAAGTGTCGTTCGGTTTCGGGATGATCAAAGTGCCCGTTGGCAGGCACCGTGGCGATGCGGTGCGGTTCGTGCAATTGTGGCTGGCGGCGGCGCTGGCGGACACGGTCGGAGTGCTGTTATCGCTACTCTGGACGGCGGGCTTTCTGCCGACGTTCCTCGAACCGCAAGCCGCTACGATCTTGCTTGCAAAACCGGCCCCACGCTGGTCGGTGCTGGTCGGCAAGTACATCGGCGTGGTGCTGTTCGTTAGCTTGCACGCGGTGCTGTTCGTCGGCGGCACGTGGCTCGCGATTGGCCTGCGAACGGGCGTCTGGAACGGCAGTTATTGGCTTGCGGTGCCGCTATTGGTCATGAACTTCGGCATCTTCTTTTCAGTCTCAACGTTTCTCGCCGTCGCCACCCGCAGCACCGTGGCGTGCATCTTCGGTACGCTGCTATTCTGGCTACTTTGCTGGGCGATGAACTTCACGCACCTGCGACTGATTGCGTACCCAGTCGATGGATTATCCGGAGTTTCGCAAACGATGCTCGACATTGGTTATTGGCTCTTCCCGAAGCCGCTCGACCTCGGCGGCATCTTCTTCGATGCGATGCGTGCGGATGGCTTTTCGATGAAATTGCCCGAACTGATTGCCACGCAGGAAAAGGGCCTGTTCCACCCGGAACTCTCGATCGCCACCTCGGCGGCATTCGCGGCGGGCACTCTGGCACTCGCCGCCAACGAATTCCGCACGATGGATTACTAATCCGGACCGCGGACGAACGAGGCAACTTGTTCCTGGTAGAAGCGGCGGAGTTTCTCGTGACTTTGCTCACTGAGCGGTCGCATCCCGCTCGGCTTCGCGTTGAGTAGCGTTTGTTGCGGGTTGCGTGCGCCGGGAATAATCGTCGTAACGGCCGGGAAATCGAGGATCCAGCGGAGTGCCATCTCGGCCATCGTGTAGCCCGATGGCAACAACGTTCGCAGCTTTTCGATCAGTTCCAGGCCATTTTCGAAGCCTAGCCCGGCGAAGGTTTCGCCGACGTTAAACTTCTCACCGTTGCGGTTGTAAGCCCGGTGATCGTTGGCCGCGAACTTCGTGCTGTGGCTGTACTTCCCAGCAAGCAACCCGGACGCGAGCGGCAATCGCACGATGATCGCAACGCCTTTCTTTTGGGCTTCGTCGAAGATCGCGGTGATCGGCGTCTGGCGAAACACGTTGAAAATGATCTGCAACGACGCCAGCCCTTCTTGCGCCAGACACGCTTTCGCTTCGGCGGTCGATTCGACGCTCGCCCCGAATCGCTGGATCTTGCCTTCCTGTTTGAGTTGGCGCAACGTCTCGAAAATCTCGCCCTTTTCCAGTTCCGCCAATGGCACGCAGTGGAGTTGCGTCAGGTCGAGCGTTTCGACGTGGAGCCGCTTCAGCGAGGCTTCGGTGAACGCCCGCACGTGTTCGGGCAGGCAGTTGTCCGGCAACCCTGGCGTTGGCCAGCGACCGAGTTTCGTGGCTAAAAACAGCTTCTTTGCCGAGATGTCTTTCGCGAACTTGGCGATGAGGCTTTCGCTACGGCCCTGGCCGTAAATGTCGGCAGTATCGAAGAATGTCACGCCCGTGTCGTACGCCGCCTTCAGCGTGGCGAGCGCGTCGGCGTCCGACACTGTGCCCCACTGATCGCCGCCGATCTGCCAGCAACCGAGGCCGACCTCGGAGACGCGAACCGGGTCTTTACCAAACGCACGGGTGATCATAATTATTCTCCAATTGGGGGCAAGTTCCGAGATTGTAGCCGTTCTCGCGCGGAACGCCACAACCGAACGCTGTTCAACCCCGTTGCTGTTGCTATCACAAACGCTAATGAACCGTTTGCAAACTCACGGCGTATAGTTTAGCGGTGGCCCATTCCAGCTTCGATTCCACGGATGAATTGACGGACGAACAGCTCCTGGCCCGTCTTCGCGACGGCGACCACGAGTGGTTTGGGACGCTCGTTCGGCGTTACGAACGCGAGTTGTACGGCTACCTTCGCCGCTACCTCGGCGATGCGGAACTCGCGGCGGATGTGTTCCAAAACACCTTCGTGGCCGTGTTCACGAAGATTCAGCAATACGAACTCGGTCGACCGGCGCGGCCCTGGCTGTATGCGATCGCGACGAATCAGGCGATCGATTCGCTCCGGAAACAGAAGCGGCGATCCGAACGCACCAGCGACCCGTTACCGACGGGTGGCGACGATGCGAGTGGGGCAAGGCCGCTGTTCGAATTGCTCGCCTCCCGCGAGCCGGACCCGGCGGAACTCGCCGTCAGCGACGAACTGAGCAAGCAGGTGCGCGGGGCTGTCAATCAGTTGTCGGACCTGCACAAGCAAGTAGTTGTGCTGTCGTATTTTCAAGGTTTCAAGTATCAGGACATCGCCGAGGTGCTGGGCGTGCCGCTCGGTACGGTGAAGTCGCGATTGAACTCGGCGATGGCGAAATTGACCGAAATTTGGATGAAGTCTGCCGCTACGGGCGGTTTGCCGGAGTGATTCGATGGACGATCTGCTCGTCGGATATGCCTTGAACGCGCTGAGTGACGCCGAGATGGCGACGGTGACGGCGTACATCCGCACGCACCCGGCCGATGCGGAAAAGGTCCGGCGCGTTCGCAAGATGTTCGCCGTGCTCGAAGCCGATGCCGAGCCGGAACTTCCTCCGCCTGGTCTGGCGCTCACGACCATCATTCGCACGGCCCAGCATACCGTTCAACATGGTATGCCCGAAGCCGATCCATCGACGGAAACGCTGCCTGCGGTGCCCCGTTCTGTGCCCGAGACGCGGTTCTGGTCGGCGCGGTACGTGGAAATTGCGATTGTCGCTTCGATCGCGTTTCTCTTCTTCGGGTTCGTCGCTACGGCGGTTTCGAAGGTGCGATTCGAGAGCCAAGTCGCCGCCTGCAAGAACAATCTCCAGTCGCTGTACGCCAGCCTCAGCCGGTATTCCGAAGTCCACGATGGCCATTTCCCGAAGGTCGGTACGCCCGAAGTGCCACGTGCAAGGGACTTCGTTGCTGCACTCGCGGATGCGGGCCAAATGTCGTCCGCGAAGCTCGCGGTTTGCCCGACGGATACGGAAGCCACTTCCCCCGTCAGTTACGTTTACACGCTCGGCTATCGCAACCCCACAGGGCAGTTGATGGGGCTGAAAAAGTGCCCGATTGCCGATGAGGATCTGACGCCGGTCTCTGCCGATGTGGCCATCGCACACGGTCGCGGCCAGAACATTCTGTTTGCGGGTGGGTTTGTTCAATTCTCGACGAAGACGACCGTCGGCCCCAACAACGACGACATCTATTGCAACGACGATCACCGTGTCCGTGCGGGTCTGCATCGCTTCGATGCCTCTCTTGGTCGCGCCGACGATATGCCGTAACGCTCTCATAATCGACGTAAGTCCGAATTGCGAAAGTTTAAAAACCGTGTTTTTCGTGTTTTTTCGTCTCAATAAGCCC
>JANXNT010001074.1 GCA_025353985.1 Limnoglobus sp. | reverse complement strand
ACTCAGTTGGTCGAAGCCGATTCGCTCGTTCATTATGTATTTCTTGATTGTTTCACTCCCTTCCTTTGTTTTCTTCGCGATCCGGTTTCCGGGTATCTTCAATAACGATGCACTGGAATGCTGGTGCATCGCGAGCACCGGGGTCATGAACGATATCCATCCCGCGATTTATCACCTACACACGAAGATACTAAAACTCATCTGGAACTCTCACGAAGTGATGACGGCCTTTCAAATCGTCGTGATGAGTAGTGTATTCGCCGGTATGCTGACATACTCACGGACGTGTGACGTCAATAAATACTTCACCGTTAGCGTCGCACTAGCTCTCGCATTTGCACCAGGAATTTTCATTTATAATTGCTATCCGCAGAAAGATGTCTTATCGACGGCGCTCTGCCTGATCTGGGCTTTCGCGATCTTTCACATGCACCGTACCAAAGTAATCGATGGTGTTGTCAAATACTCTCTGTTGAAGATTGTGGTGGCGGGTGTCTTCCTCGCGCTATTCGCAACTGTACGCTATAACAACATCATCAACATCATCGCAATTCCTGCAATCCTATTCACTTTTCGGTTGCTGCCTTGGCGTTCGCTTGTCTCATTGATGATCGTCGCCGCCGTCGCATTCGTTGCATTTCAATTGTTTCTGCCGCGCGTCTTGGGTGTCACGTCTGCTAGTCCGAACTACTTCCAAGGTATGGCCATGACGAATCCACTCGCCGCCATCGTTCAGTATCCTGGCGACGAGTGCAAACTGACACCGGAAGAAACCGCGAAATTGCAAGAGATATTTGGTTTGTCGATTGCCGAAATTAAGTCTCTGTATCAACCGGTCGATGCAAACTATTTGTTTTTTCACGAGCGAAACCGAATTGGTGCGTTGGAATTGCCCGAAGATAAACACTGGCTCATGAACTTCTACATTCGAAGACTGGGCATCCACTATCCCCACGTGTTCATGGGCGACCGCACCACGATGTTCACCAACGCCGTTTGGGGCCCAAGCTACACGTTCTTCGACATTAGCACAAATCTCCACACCGTCCATTCGAGTGTCGGCGTCACAGGATATTCTTTCCAACCGCACTCCCTCCTGCACAATCAGCTACCGCGAGCGAACCGCCTAGTTCAATCTTCGGAAAAGCGCAAATTCATCTGGTGGAACAGTTCCTTCGGCTTGTTCTGCCTCGTCGGCGCATTGCTGCTGAACCGCTGGCTGCCTTCGACTGCCATTTTTGCCATTGTGGTACTCGTGCAAGTTCCGTTGCTGTTTGCTGCTATGCCGATGGCGTACTTCAAGTATGTGCATTTCCTGTATCCCATGGCCGTCATCATCCCACTGATGATTGCGATCGAAATCAAAACCCGCCATAAACCCGTTGTGAGCTGATACTCGCCCAGTCGCACTTGCATTTCTTCTTTTTGTAGCTGGGGTCTCTGAACCCGGTCTTGTCGCTTTTGAAGTTGCGCTTTTCTCATGTAGGGGCACCCCTTATGGGTGCCGGTTCCTATTTACAGGAACTCGAAGGTTAATCCAGGCACCCACAAGGGGTGACCCTACGAAGCCTGACAGAGCCTCCCAACCGGCCTCACAGAGGCCAGCTACAAAAGCCTCACCTCGCCACTCATCACTCGCCACTCATCACTCTTCCTGACAGCTGACTGCTGACCGCTGAAAACTTTTCCAAGAATTCCATTTGACGAATCAGATAGTGTAATGTATTACACTACTGTTCAGACAAACAGTATTCGACGGCTCGCCCTCGGGAGTGCTGCTGTGAAGAGCGATTCCCCGCATGGCCTACTCGCTGAGAACTTCCCCGGTAGCGATGTCACGCCCGATGAGTGGGAGTTTCTGAAAGCGATGGAGCGGTATCAGCGGGTGCATCAGCGGCGGTTTCCAACGTGGCGGGAAGTGCTGATGGTCTTGAAATCCTTGGGATATCGGAAGGCCGACAGTCAGGAGTGAACCGTGCGATTCTTCGAACGAATGCAAACTGTGTTGAAGGCGTTGCGCCCGGCGGTGGCGAAACCGAACTCGCCGCGGGCGGCGTCGCTGTTCGCGCCGCCGCCGTTCGCCATGCCGGCGGGTTGGTGGCGCGACGATGCCACTGAGCAACTTCGCAACTACCAGTCGTGGGTGTACGTGTCGGTGAATGCGATCGCGCAAGAGGTGGCGAAGCAGAAGCCGTTCCTGTTTTCCAACACGGGCCAAGCCGAACACGAACAAGTGGCGTTGCCGCACACGCACCCGCTTTGCCGCATCCTCGAAAACCCGAATCCGTGGCTGACCGCGTGGGAACTTTGGTACCTCACGGTGGTGTATCTGGAACTAACGGGGAACTGTTTCTGGTACGTGGCCCCGCAACAGGGCAACGGTTCGCCGGGGGAAATCTGGGTGGTGCCGACGCCGTGGGTGAAGGTGGTACCCGATGCGCAAACCTACGTGAAAGAGTATCGCATCACGCCGCCCGGTTCGCCCCCAGAAACTTTCTCGCCCGATGAAATCATCCACCTGAAATACCCGAACCCACTCGACCCACATTACGGCCTATCGCCGCTGCAAGCCAACGCGATGACGATCGATGCGAACTCGGAGTTGCTGAAGTCGCGGCACCAGACGTTCCTCGCCGGCGCACGGCCCGGCGTGGTACTGCAGACCGATCAATCGCTGACCGACGCAACGGTGAAACGCCTGGAAGACAAGCTGCAAATCAAGTTCAGCGGCAGCGATAACTGGCATCGCCCGATGGTGCTCGAACAAGGTTTGAAGGCGTCGCCGTGGACGCTGACGCCCGCCGAAATGGATTTCTTGAACTCGACGCGAATGACGCGCGAAGAGATTTTTGCGCTGTTCCGCGTGCCACCACCTGTGGCGGGGATCGTCGACAACATCGGCCTCGGCGCGGACATTTGGTTCGGGGCACGCGCGATGTTTTGCGAAGGGACGGTGCAGCCGAAACTCGATCTCATCGGCCAAGCGTTGACTCGCGATCTCGGCCGCCGTTACGGGCGCGACATCACGATTCAGTTCCCCGATTGTTCGCCGCGCAACTCGGAGCAGCGCCGAAAAGACGACGAACTCGACGCGAAGATGGGGCTGCGAACTTACAACGAAATCCGCCGCAGCCGTGGGTTGGAACCGTTCGCCGACCCGAAGTTCGACCGGCCGATGTTACCGAACGGGTGAAGCCATTTTTTTAAGGAGGATCTTTCGATGATGACGACGATTCGTGCGGATCCGGTCGGCGCGCGGACGCTGAACTTGGATGCCGGGAAGTTGACGATCCGCAGTGTGATTACGACGCTGGATGCCGACCGTGCGGGCGATGTGGTCGTGCCGACGGGTCTGCGAAATTTGGACGATTACCTGGTGAATCCGGTCGTGCTGTGGGCGCACAACCGCACGCACTTTCCGCCGATCGGGATGTGTGCGTGGCTCGATGTGCAACCGCGTCGGATCGTGGCGGAGACCCGGTTCGCGAAGGGGGTCGCCTTCGCGGAAGATGTGTTTCGCCTTTACGAGCAAGGCGTTTTGCGCGGCTGGTCGATCGGCTTCGTGCCGCGCAAGGCGCACCGCATTCCCCCAGACGGTACCGGAATGCGGATCGAAGAATGGGATCTGCTCGAATATTCGGCGGTGCCGATCCCCGAGAATCCCGGCGCGTTGACCGTCGCGCTTCAGAAAGGGTTGGTCAAAGATCTGATGTTCCGCGACTGGTTGGCCCGCGTGCCCGACGACTGCGGCGGCAGATGGTGGCGCGCCCACCCGCCGCATCGCGCACCGGTCGATGTTCTCGCGAAGTTGGTCGCGCCGCTCACTGTTTGATGTTCCTTTTTGCTCCATTCCTTGAGGTTCTCATGGCCGCAATTGCTACCGATTCGTTTCAATCTCGCGAAGAAATCGTGCAGTTCATCGAGCGCGAAACCGGTGTTGCCGTCGAGAAGGCGATGCCCGCCCCGACGGTGAACCGCCGCGTTCCGTGGGCGACATCCGGGCCAGTGTGCCAGGATTCCGCCGGGTACAGCGTGCTGAAAGCCGCCGCGTTCGCGCTTGGCTACATCGGCCCGGAGTTCGCGAAGGAAGAGATTCAGACGCACAACCAGTTGCGCGATCTGTACCAAAGCTACGGCTTCTCGCCGCATCACGGGCAGCAGTCGTTTCTCGTGCCGTGGGCGTCGGCACACCTACCCGCGTTCGAGCCGCACGGCCGTAAACTGCGCGATGAACTCCACCAGAAGATGACCGCGCAATCGAACCAGTTCGACCCGGATGAAGCCGACTGGATTTCGACGCGACTTGCGTTGCGGCGCAAGGCACTCGGCACGACGCTCGACACCGCCGGTGGCACGCTGGTACGGTTGCCGGTGCTCGGTGAGTTGATCGACTTGCAGCGGAACCTCGAGGCGTTCGCGGCAGCCGGTGCGCAAGAGATCGCGATGCCGCCGAACGGGCGGATTCAAATTCCGAAGCTGACCGGCGGTTCGACCGCGTACTGGGTCGGCGAAGGTAACGCGATTACCGAGAGCCAACCGACGACGGGCAACCTCGACCTTCAGGCGAAGAAGCTCGGCGTGCTGGTGAAAATGAACAACGAGCTGTTGCGGTTCGCCAGCCCGTCGGCGGAGGGTTTGGTGCGGTTCGACATGGCCCGCTCGGCGGCGCTGAAGGCGGATCAGGCGATGCTCGAAGGTACGGGCGGTACGCAGATTAAAGGGCTGACGACGTACGCGACGATCACGAGCCACACGGCCAGCACGGTGGGCGCGAACGGCAACACGTTCCAGCCGCAAGACGTGGCCGCGATGGAAGCGAAGCTGCCCGATGGCGTCGATGCCCCAACGGGCTGGCTGATGCGGAAGGCATTGTTCGCCGCGCTGATGAATCGCCGTGCCGATGCGGTGAGTGCGAACGACGGCAAAGGCGCGTTCCTGTTCCGCGACAATCGCTCGATGGGCAGCGACCGCCCCGCCGATTTGTACGGCACGAAAGTCGTACGATCGTCGCAGATTTCCGCGAGCCGCACCAAGGGCAGCGCGACCGACCTCACGTACATCGTGCTCGGTTATTTTCCGGATTGGATCGTGGCACGGCTCGGCGTGATGGAGTTCCTCGCAAGCGGCCACGGCGACACGGCGCTGCAAAACGACATGACGTTCCTGCGCGGCATCCAGCACCTCGACGCCGGCCCACGCAACGCCGCGAGCTTCGTGCTCTGCGATCAACTCGTCGCGGCGTAATTGCAAATTTGGCCCCCTCCCCGGTTGCGGGGAGGGTAGGGGCGGGGTGATGGAAACTCAACCCGCCTCACTGTTTCACCCTTCAAATCCAGGAGTATTCGATGTCCACGATCTTGAACGATCTCGCATCTGCTATGAATCTCAAACAGACACTCTCGCCGCAAACGTACGACCAAAACGTCGACGGTCTACCGGTCGATCTGGTTGCGTCCGACGGTCGCGCATTCGCCGTGCTGCTTCTCGGCCCGTTCGGTGGCGGCACCACACTCGCGGCGAAGTTGCAGGAATCGAGCGACCAGATTACGTTCGTCGATGTGCCGAATGGCGCGTTTGCCACATTCGCAACCGGCTCGAACACGCACCTGCTCGGTTTCACGCGGACTCGCAGATACGTCCGAATGCGGTTCGACATCAGCGGCAGCGCCGACGCCTGCGCCGCGATCGGCCAACAGCGCAAGGAACTGTAGCAATCTGAAGTTTTGCAATCGTTGGGCGCAGACGTGTGACCATTCAACCCGCGGAGTTTGCCATGAGTCTCGAGAGTATGGACGATGTGAAGTTAGGCTTGCTGATCGATGGTGATGGCGACAATGCGCTGATCGCGCAGTTGCAATCGGGGGCCGATGACTACGTCGGAACGCATTGCGGTCGTGCGTTCGGCGGCGGGACATTCACCGAATATTTCGCGGGAGGCAGTCGCGTGTTGTTGCTGCGGCAGTATCCGGTGCTTGCGGTGGCGTCGGTTCACGTCGACGCGCTCGGCGACTTCGGTGCTCAAAATCTACGCGACCCGCAGACGTACGTCATCCACCCCGAACGCGGCGCGATCGAATCGCAGAACGGCGCGTTTTTAACCGCACAGTATCCGCGTGCCGTGCGAGTGATTTACTCGACGGCCACCGGCGCAGTCCCCGCCGATGTCGCACGCGCTTACGTCGAATTGATCGCACACTGGTACCGTCAGGCCAAAACGCAACAGCAACTCGGCAACCTCAACGTGCTTTCGCAAACCGCCGGCGATGTCGTCACCACCTATCCCTGGGGCCAATCGGGTGGTTTCCGCATCCCTAACAGCGTCGTACAACTCTTAGCACCGCACCGCGTACCCACGGTGTGAAGATTGCGGCTATAAAAACAAACAGAGGGCACCCTCATGGGTGCCCTCTGTTCCACATTGCCGTTGGGCTTACTTCTTCATGTTCGTCGGGCGGACCATTACGAGTGCGCCGTTGAAGCCGGGGACCGAGCCTCGGACGAGAATCAGGTTGTTCTCGACGTCGATCTTGATGACCTTCAAGTTGCGGATCGTCGTGCGGGTGTTGCCGTACTGACCGGCTCGCTTGAGACCCTTCTTCGGACGACCCGAACCGCGGTTACTCGCCAACGACGACGTCGAACCGGCTTGACGGTGGACCTTCTTGGCACCGTGCGCGGCGGGCAGACCATCGAAGTTGTGCCGCTTCATAACGCCCTGGTAGCCACGGCCCTTCGTGGT
Organism: Limnoglobus sp.; assembly: GCA_025353985.1. Classification (GTDB taxonomy): domain Bacteria; phylum Planctomycetota; class Planctomycetia; order Gemmatales; family Gemmataceae; genus Limnoglobus. Next base: position 3,728 of record JANXNT010001074.1, on the reverse strand, counting down.
GCCGATGACGTCGACCGACAGCACGCCTTCGAACACGTCGGCCACTTTCAGAATGTCGCCGACTTTGTGCGTCGGGACTTCGCTGAGGCGGAATTCGCGAATGTGGCGTTGCGGTTCGACGTCGGCCTTCGGGGAAATCGCGACGCCAGCCTTCTGGCGTTTTTCCTTCCGCTTCGATGCCAACTTCGATGCGACGTGGCCCTGTTCGGAGCGAATCGCGTTCTTACGGGGTTTGTCTTTGAAGCCGAGCTGGATGGCGATGTAGCCATCTTTATTGGGGCTGCCGTCCTTGATTTGAAGCACGGGACATGGCCCGAGTTCGATGACGGTGACCGGTTCTGCGTTACCATTTTCGACGAACACTGCCGTCATCCCGACCTTGAAGCCGAGTAAACCGAGGGCCATGAAAGGCCTCCTAATTGAGTCGCAACCCGGCCGACATGCATTCGACGGACGTTCCGCCACGCATCAGTCGGGATCCAAATCCGAGTGCAATCATTGAATATACGGTTCACCGCGAAGGTGGCCAGTGATCGACCGACGTGCCACGTGATGGCGGTTCCGGTATCATTTGGGCAATGCGATTGTCCTTCACGCACCGAGGCCCCGATGATACCGATTTTTGCATTTAGCCTGAATGCGGCGCGGCTGGCGCAACTCGTCGTCAACATCTTTGCGGTGGCGGGCGGGTTCCTCGTCGGTTACGTGCTGACGATTCTCATCGGCTGGCTACTCGAACGCTTCCTGTTCAAATTCAAGGCCGCACCGGGCGTCCACAAGATCGCGCGAACGTTCGGTGGCGTTGCGCTCGCAGTGCTGGTGGCGATGATCGTTTTCGGCCACGGCATTGGCTGGAACCTGTTCGGCGGCGGTGGCGACGGCGATGGCAACGGCGAAACCGGCGGCCAAACGACACCCGCCGCAGGCGCGACGAACCCCACGCCCGGCGACAACACGATTGCGACGCCAGTGCCAACCGCCCCGAAAGCGATCCCGACGACGCAAGAACGCATCCGCATCACGATCCTCGGCGGGCGCGACGTCAAAGACGCGAAATTTTACCTGATCGACGACGAACCTTCGCCACGCACTTTCGCGGAAGTGAAAGCGGCCGTGCAGAAGAAAAAGGAAACGACGACGAAGCCGTTCGGGTTGGAACTGCGGTTCGCAGGCCAAAATGCGATCGTGGCGAATCATGGCTCGGTGCTGCAACTCTCGACGTGGGCACGCGAAACCGCCGGTTTGACCGTGACATTTCCGGCGGAAACACCGTAAACTGAGGGCCATCCCGCAGCGCAAGCAAGGAATTTCCAGCTGCAGGAACCTCCTGCCCTTGCTGGCGCTTTTTGAAGTTGCGCTGTTTTTGCTACACGAGCATTACTCTCTTAAAATGCAGGCGATCCGCGTCCTGTAGCGATTTCGTAGTGGCACCCCTTGTGGGTGCCTTGGATGAACCTCCCCGCTTCTGGCGTAGGAACCGGCACCCACAAGGGGTGCCATTACATGAGAAAAGCGCAACTTCAAAACTTGCGCTGCGGGGGTATTCAACCAAGGTGTTCCCAACGCGACTCCTCGAACGCTTGCCAATTGACGGCTGAAAACTCGCACATTATCGACTTTATCTATTTTCGCAATTACTTTCGCCTCTTGCGCCAGATGATCCGTATAATCGTTGCCGTACGCCCAATCGTGTTTCCTTTGTGCCACGGAGCTGCATCATGACGAAGCCTTTCCCGAAAAAGTCCGCGTCGTTTCGCCCGCGTTTGGTCACCCTCGAAGATCGCACAACACCGACTGCGGCGTTTGCGCTTACGGCCACCAGCCTGATTGGCTTCGATACCGCCACGCCGGACGTGCAAACCACGACCGCAATCAGCGGAGTCACCGCAGGCGATAGCCTCGTCGGCATCGACTATCGCCCGCAGAATGGTTCGCTGTATGGCCTCGGGTTCAATAGTTCCGCAAACTCGCTGCAACTCTATGGCGTCAGCGGTCGTACCGGTACGGCGACGCCGATCGGGACGAGTTTCACTCTGTCCGATGCGACGGGAACCCTTATCACGATTGCGGCGGCCACGAACTTCGGCCTCGACTTCAACCCAGTCGTCGATCGTCTGCGAGTCGTCACCAATAGCGGTTTGAACTTCCGCATCAACCCGAACAACGGCGTGCCCGTCGACACCGATAACTCGGTGGCGGGCAATCAGCCCGATTCGAAAATCAACGGCGGCACTACCGTCGCCGATGCGGTCGCGTATACGAACAATGCGCCGAATGCGACCTTCACGACGCTGTACGCTTTGGATGCCACGACGGACAAATTGTTCATTCAGAATCCGCCGAACAACGGCACGCAAACGCTGCCACTCGCGATCACGCTGGCCGGCTCGCCGCTGAACTTTTCCGCCGTGAACGGCTTCGATATCGCCTCGGGTGTCGATGTCACCGCATCGAACGCGCCCGTGGCATCGGGCAAAGGGCTGGCGATTCTATCCGTCGGCGGCGCAACGTCGCTGTTCGCGGTCGATCTCGTAACGGGCGTCGCCACGAAGGCCGGCACGACGGGCTTCGCATCGCCGGTTCTCGGCCTTGCAGTGAATCCGCTGGACAATAAGGGCACGCCACTGATCGGCGTGGCCGGTGCGAACCTGCTTCGCTTCAATTCGAACACCCCGAACACGACGACGAGCGCGGCCATTACCGGCCTGGCTGCGACCGAAACCGTCGTCGGCTTGGACATCCGCCCCGCCACCGGCCAATACTTCGTGCTCGTTCTCGATAGCACGACGAAGGCCGTGCGCCTCGCGAATATCGACCCGCAAAGTGGGGCAACGACACCCGTCGGCGTTGGTAATATCAGCCTCGTCGATGCGGCTGGTTCGGCGATCACTTTCGCGAGTACCACCAGCTTCGGCATCGACTTCAACCCCGTCGTCGACCGCCTTCGCGTCGTCACCAGTACGGGCTTCAACTTCCGCATTAACCCGACGACGGGGGCACCCGTCGATGGCGATTTCGGCGGAGCGGCCGGCAGCGTGACGGGCGTGAACCCCGATAAGTCCGCGAATGGTGGCACCACCACCGTCGACGCCACGGCGTACACGAACAGCTTCGGCGGCGCAACCGCAACAACGCAGTACACGATCGACAGCACGACCGGCAAACTGTTTATCCAGTCGTTGCCGAATAGCGGCACGCAGACCGTTGGGACGACGATCACCGTAGGCGGCGTGCCGTTGATCTTCACTGCCGTCAACGGCTTCGACATCCCCGCGAGCGTGCAAACGAAGACCTCGAACACGGCCGTGAACGGCTCCGGTTTCGCCGCGTTGACGAGTGCGGGAACGACCTCGCTGTACTCGATCAACCTCGCATCGGGTGCCGCCACGAAACTCGGGCCGATCGGTACGGGGACGATCGCCCTCAGCGGATTGACCGCATCGGATGCAATCGCGGCTTCTTCACCGGCTGGCGAATATGCCGTCGGTAGCGAAAGTGGTGCGGCTACGGTTCGCTTCTACAATTCGGACAACTCGGTGAAGTTCTCCGCCACGCCATTCGGCACCACCTTCACCGGTGGCGTTCGCGTCGCGGTGGGCGACTTCAACGGCGACGGCATCAACGATGTCGCCGTCGGCACCGGCCCTGGCACGATCACCGATGTGCGCATTCTCGATGGCGTGACACAAGCCGAACTCTTCCGCGTGCAACCGTTCGAAGCGGCATTC
>JANXNT010001047.1 GCA_025353985.1 Limnoglobus sp. | reverse complement strand
GGCCACATGCGCGGCATCGGTTGCCTCCTTACGGGCGTCGAACTGTTCCCCGGCAATATCCAGGGCGGCTCGGATACCCCCGCAGGCTGGTCGAAAGGCCATTCGATCGATCAGGAGATCCGCGGCTTCCTGCAGAAAGATGCGGCGACGAAAACCCGATTCGGCAGCCTCGAATTCGGCGTACTGGTACCCGAACGTGCCGACACCTGGACCCGTATGGTGTACGCGGGGCCGAACAAACCGATCGCGCCGATCGACGACCCGTACCAAATGTTCAACAAGCTCTACGGCCGAACGAAAGACAATCAGGTTCTGGCAAGCGTGCTCGACGACCTCAACGCCGACCTCAAGAAAGTCGCGGGGGCGGTCAGCAACGAAGACCGCAAACTCCTCGACGAACATGCCACGTTCGTTCGCGAGATGGAAAAGGAACTGAAGGACGCGAAAACCCAAGGCGAGATCGGCCACAAAGTCCCCGAACTCGAACCCGGCGTCCGCGAAGAGAACGACAACATTCCGAAGATCAGCAAGATGCAAATCGAGCTGATGGTCAATAGCTTCGCCGCGGACTTTAGCCGCGTGGCCACGTTGCAGTTCACGAACAGCGTCGGCATGGCACGCATGAAGTGGCTCGGGATTACTGAAGGCCACCACGAGCTTTCGCACGAGCCAGACAGCAACAAAACGGCGATGGAAAAGATCACGAAGATCGACAAATGGTTCTGCGAACAACTCGCGTATTTGGCGAAGCGCTTATCCGAAACGCCGGAGCCAGGCGGCACGGGGAGCTTACTCGATAACACGACGATCGTCTGGACAAACGAACTCGGCCAAGGCAATTCGCACACGCACGACAACACGCCGTTCCTGATGGTCGGCGGCGGCTTGAACTTCAAGATGGGCCGCTCGCTGAAGTACAAGAACGTCGCGCACAACCGCCTGTTATTGTCGCTGGCCCACGGCTTCGGCCACCGCATCGACAAGTTCGGCAACCCCAACTATTGCGGCGACGGCCCGCTGAACGACCTGACGTAATATGCGACAACACGGGACGATGATTCGCGCGCGGAATGCCGTCGTCACCGGGGATGTGACGTGCGGCGCGGGCGTCAATATCTGGTACGGCGCAGTCGTTCGCGGAGATGTCGCGCCGATCGTTCTCGGAGAAAATGTCAACCTGCAAGATGGCGTCATCGTCCACTGCGATTTCGGTTTTGCGAACGTGCTAGAACCCGGCGTGGTCGTTGGCCACGCCGCCATCGTGCATGGCGTTCGCATCGGGGCCGACACGCTGATCGGCATGGGGGCCACACTGCTTTCGGGCACCGACATCGGCGAAGAATGCCTGATCGCAGCCGGTGCCGTCGTGCCACCCGGAATGAAAGTCCCGCCCCGCTCCGTCATCATGGGCCTGCCAGGGAAAATCGTTCGCAGCATCACATCCGAAGAAATCGCACAAACGAAAATGCTCAACCGGCGCTACCGCGAACTCGCGGCGAAGTACGCCAACGGCGACATCGCCTGGCCATACGGGTATATTTAAAGCTCTTTCGACTTTGCGAGCGGCAGATAGACCGTGAATGTCGTGCCCTTTCCGAGTTCGCTTTTCACGTCGATCGTTCCGCCATGATCTTCCACTACCTTGTACGCCACCGCCAAGCCGAGGCCCGTTCCCTTCTCGACGGGCTTCGTCGTGAAGTACGGCTCGAAGATCCGCGAACGCACCGCATCGCTCATGCCGACACCGGTATCTTCGACCGACAGCATCGCGCATTCCTGCCGCTTCAGCGAGATATGTTCGACGGTAACGCGATCGACGCGCAGGATGATCGTTCCCTTTTGCGGCATCGCATCGCGGGCGTTAATGCACATATTGATAAGGATCCGCTCAATCTCGCTCGAATCGGCGAGGACTTCCACGGGCTTCGCAGACGGGTGAAAGTGGATCCGCGTTTCGTGCCCGACGAGTTGGCGGAGTAGCGAAAGGATCCCCGTGATCGTGGCGTTCAAGTCGAGTAATCGGCGGTCGATTTTTCGCTGCCCCGAGAACGCAAGCAGTTGATAAACGAGGTTCCTCGCCCGTCCGCCCGCCGCTTTGACTTCGTCGAGGTAGCCACGTCGTTCGTCGTCGGTGGCCGTTTCGAGTTGCGCCATCTCAGTGTAGCCGAGAACGACTTGCATGATGTTGTTGAAATCGTGCGCCACGCCACCCGCCAACAACCCCACGGTTTCCAGGCGTTTCTTCAGCGTGATTTCCTCTTCCATGCGTCGTCGTACGGTGACATCGCGGCAAACGTACAGTCGGTCGGCATCATCGACTTTCATGCGCACGACGTGGATCAACAGATGCCGCGTCCGTTCGTTTTCGACGATCGTGGCCTCGGCGTTGTGCAGGCCATTCGGCATCGCATCGATCACCCGTTTCTCGAAATCGGTACCGAAGATTTCGGTGGCAGTGCGCTTCAGGAGTTGCCCGCACGGCACCCCGAAAAGCACGCCCGCCGACGTCCAAACCCGCGCAATCGTGCCATCGGGCCGAACCAACATCGCGGCATCTGAGGCATTATCGAGGCAGTTTTGCAACAACGCTTCGGACTCTTTGAGTTCCTGCGTTCGCTTGCGGACCAGTTTCGAAAGCAAGCGGTTCCAGAACAACACCACCGCGAACGCAGACAGCCCCACGATGGCCGTCCACATCACGGGCTTCCAGAATCGCTGACTCGTCAGCAGCGGTTCGTACGTGAAGTTCAGCCACTTGCGGCGGACCGCATCGCGTTCGGAGAACGGAATGCTATCGAGCGCCTTTTGAAGAATCGAATGCAGTTCCGGCCAATCTTTCCGCGTCGTGATACCCAGTCGATAAACGTACCCAGATTCGCCCGCGATTTTGAGGTTCGTGAAGCCTTCTTTTTCGAGCCAATATGTGCTGACGGGGATATCCGAAACGAAGGCAAAGACCTCGCCGTACGAGAGTTTCCGCAGGCCCGCTTCGGTGTCCGAAACGCGTACCAGCGTCAATTCCGGATAGTTCGACTCGAGATATTCCTCCGCCGCGTAACCCTTGACGACGGCAACGGGATGGCCGACCAAATCCGCGCCCGTCATAAATTGATCGACCGAGCGGCGGGTGATGATGTACGCCGGGAACGTGAGATATGGCGTGGTCGTCAGGTAAAACTCGGCCCGCTTCGGCGTCATCGCGGACAGCGCCACGCCATCAACGCCACGCTTCTGCGGGTCGAGTTCGAGCCGCGCCTCCGGCGACAGTTCCACCGGTTCGAATTGCAACCCCGTGCGCGTGGCAAGCAGTGCGAGCATGTCGGCAGCAATACCGGCGTGTTTACCTTCATCGTCGATGAAGTCGGCGGGTTCGTAATGGTGGTCGACCATCAAGCGAATCGTCGGGTGGGCGGTAATCCAGACTCGTTCGGAAGCCGTAAATGAGATCGTGCCTGGCGACTGAGCCACCGCGAATTGGGAAAATACGCACGCCACCATCATCGCGATCAACGAACGAAACAGCGGTGATAGTGCCATAAAAGCAGTACGGTTGTTGCTTTCGATCGATTTTACGCACTCAGATTATCCGCCCACATTCACGAACGCAAGCATTTCTTGCGAACATTCGTTCGTTCGAAGTGAGACAGAAATGAAGTGGATTTCCAATGAAGAAGCCCAGGATGAGACGTTTCGTCTCACCCTGGGCTTCACTGGCACGGACGCTGCTTACCCGACGAATGCGCCGTTCATGAAGTCGCCGAAGAGGTTGAACTCGCGGTCGGGAGTCGGGGTACCACCGGCGAGGACAGTCGCCGCCGTGAAGAGTTTCACTCGCGATGTGCCGTCATCGCCGACCGCGACAAGCAGTTCGGCGATACCATCGGCATTGATGTCCGTGGCCGCTACGCGAACGCCGCCTCGGGCGTTGACATCCCCCGCGAAGAAGTTCGACACTTCGGTTTGCTTGCCGTTGATTAAATCGACGCCGTCGAACGCTCGAATTCGTGGACCGCCATCGGGTCCGCTACCGACGATTAGTTCGCCGAAGCCATCGGCGTTGAGATTCCCCACGGTGACGTACGCACCGTTTCGCAGGGTGTTTTCGAATGCGAAGAAGTCTGCGAAGAGTTTGCGTGGGGTGCTGTTGAGCGACTTGCCATCGTAGCCCGCGATGCGCGGCCCACCGCCGAAGCCCGCCGAGACGATGAGATCGGGCGTGCCGTCTTTGTTCGTGTCACCCGCACCTGCTCGCGCTCCGCCACGGAACGCGATATCTTCGATCCCGAAGAAATCCACAAAGGTGGCCGAGACACCAATCGCCGCATTTTTGCCGTTGAGCACCTTCACGCGGGGGCCGCCGCCTTGATCGGGCGTGATGATCACTTCCGATTTCCCGTCGCCATCGAAGTCCGCACCCGCTACGAAAACACCGCCGGTGAACGATGCCTCGAACGGGTTGAGTGCGAGCAAAATTTTCGAGGAATCGAGGCCATCGTAAACGCGGACTTCGTTCGGACGACCGGGTCCGGAACCGACGATGACATCGAGCGTGCCGTCGCCGTTGACATCGGCCGTTGCCACCCGCACACCGCCGGTGAAATTCGCGTCGAATGGCACGATACCACTCTTAACGGTGAAGCTTTCATCGACGGTAAAGTACGGCTGCGATTGACCCGCACCACCACTCACCGAGAAGCCGCGAGTAAACGGCGGCGTAGCGATAACGGTGACAGGCCCGAATGCCGTCGATAGGTTGCCCGCGAGGTCGATGACCGCCCCCGCCACAGCCGCTAGTGTCACGGTCTTCGACGACCCACTGAAACCGTCGATGACTACGGTATAAGTGTCTTTCCCGCCAAAGGTCGCATTCGAAAGGAAGGTGACTGCGGTGATCTTCGCACCCGTTGCCGTGCCACCCAGGACGAAGTCGCTCGCGGTGAGTTGACCGAACGCGACCGTTTCCGAGAACTGGAACGCGATCAATACTTGCCCTTGCTTCGTCGTCGTGGGAACGAGGGACGGGGAGACAAAGTTCAGCGTTGGCGGAACGAAATCGACGGTGGCGATTAGGCTGCTCGCAACAGTAGCGTTAGCGTTTCCGGCGGCGTCTTTCGCAGCAGCGGCCACTAGCCCGATTGTTACCGTCCCCTCGCCGGAAAGGTTGCCGATGTTGACTTGATAACTTTTCCCATCGACGCTCGGGACAATGTCTAGAATCTTTGCCGAAGTTGCACTGCCGCCGAGAACGATGTCCGACACATCCAGCCCAGTCACCGGTTCGCTGAACGTGATCTTCGCTGACACCGGATTGACATTCGTCGGGTTGGTGATGACGAGCGAAGTAATTGTTGCCGTCGGGGCGACGTTGTCGAAGTTCACCGTGGCCGTTTTCGAGATCGCGGTGAAGCCTGCGGTGAGACCCGTGCGGATCGTCGGCAACGTGACGGTGGCGGGCACGCTGGCAATCGCGAGCGTTTCCGTGGCGGGCGTCAGCAGTGTCAGTACGACCGGGCCGGTTCCCGTTGCCCCCGTAACGGCCACAGTAAAGACCTTGTTGTCAGTCGTCGTTACGCTGGAAACGACGGGCGTACCGGGGCCTGTCACTTTCAAGTCAGCGGCATCGAAGCCGAACGCCGCTTCGCTGAATGTCACGGTGAAAGTAACCGGCGACGCACTGGATGGTGCGGTCGGCGCGGCGATCGTAACAGTGCCCGCTGTCAGCGCGGCACGATACGCA
>JANXNT010001038.1 GCA_025353985.1 Limnoglobus sp. | reverse complement strand
GCGCGTTGTCGAAGTCGGCGAGCAAGAGCTTATACTCGGCAATCTGCCGGTACGCTTTCTCTAACTCCGCCCGTACGGGATCGGCCGCCTCAAGCGGGATCGGTTCGATTTCAAATTCTTCGTTCATCGCGGTTTCGTCTCGTCGGGTAGGCGTTATTTCGCGGGTGTGTTGATGTCGGTGAGTTCTGCGATTTCCTTCGCCCAATAGCTCGGCAGGCGGTTCCAGGGGTTGCTGCCTTTCGCATCGGTCACGTAGAAGTAGCCGATTTTTTGTTCCTTCTCGCGCAACATATGCCGGAGCGTATCGCAGTCGTAAACGAGTGCGGCGAAACGCTCGGGTGCAAACGTTTTCGCCCATGCAGGGTTCGTGTATGTTTTGAAAGCTGCCACGCGATCCTTGGTGTTTCCGGAATCTTCACTTTCAAATATCACCACAACATCCATGATACGCTTGCGATCCTTCAACAGATACTCCTGCGCGCACGGCACTCCCGGATTTCCTACCAGGCGAGGCCGTCCCGGGGCGGCGTCGGTTTCTTTCCACTTGGTGATGGCCATCGCGTGTTCGCGAATCTCTGCATAATAGGGCGCATCCTTCGCCTGCGACGATTGTTCATCAATGAAGAAGCCGCCGAGTTCGGGGTAGTGCTTCCAGTAGTTTGCGATGTTCTGCTTCACCGTCGTGATCGGCACTTTGCCGTACTTTGAAGAAACATACGCGAGCAGGTGCATCTTCTTCGCTTCCGCACGTTCAGCGATCTTGCGATATTCTTCGTTGGCGGTGTCGCCCGGAACGCCGGAGTCCAAGTTAAAGATCGGCACGATCTCGATGCCCTTTGCCGGGTCGTGTGCGGCGAACAGTTTGTCCCATTCCTTGAGTCCTTCGCCCGCCGGATAGAAGTACGCCGGCACCAGCAACCGCAGCCGAAACGGCGTATCCGTCTGCCCAAACGCAGTGGTAGCCAGCACGAAGAACGCAATCGCAGCGATAGCCATTCGCATCGGGGAAGTCCCTTGAGTTACTTCTTCTCGTCGGTGACGATCCAGTCTTTGAGCTTGTGGAAGAAGCTCTTCTTTGGCGGAGGGCCGACTTCTTTACGCTCGATTTCGGCGAGTGCGCGGAACAGCGTTTCTTGCTCGGGCGAGATCACTTGCGGGGTGTCGATGATGACCTGTATGAGCAAGTCGCCGCGCTTGTTGGCGTTGCGGCGGGTGGGCATCCCGTGGCCGGTGACGCGGAGAATTTCGTGCGTTTGCACACCGCGTGCGAGGTCGTAGCGGACTTTGTCGCCGGTGAGCGTGGTGATCTCGATCGGCCCTCCGAGTGCGGCTTGGCTGAATGTGATCGGCCACTGGCAAACGAGGTTCTGCCCGTCGCGCTGGAAGAAGCGATGGTCCTTGACGCGAATCACGAATTCGAGGTCGCCGCGTTTGGCACCAGGGTCACCGGCGTCGCCTTGGCCGCTGTACTTGATGCGGTCGCCCGAATCGACGCCCGGCGGGATCTCGACATCGATCGACTTCCTCACCGTACTCCGGCCCGCGCCGCGACAGGTTCCGCAGGGGTCGGGGTTAATCATGCCGCGGCCGCTACAGGTGCTGCACGGCGTTTGCACTTGGAAAATCCCTTGCCGCTGAATCACGACGCCCTGCCCACCGCAACGGCGACACGGGTTCGGCTTCGTGCCCGGCTTCGCACCGGTGCCCGAACAGACTTCGCACGGATCTTCGCGTTGAAGCGAGATCGTGCGTTTGACGCCGGTGATCGCTTCGCGCAAATCGATGTCGAGGACCGCCTGAATGTCGCGGCCCGCTTGCGGACCACCGGCCGAGCGTCGCCCGCCCCCACCGCCGCCACCGAAAAAGTTGCCGAGGATGTCCCCGAAGAGATCCGACAAATCGACGGTGCCGCCGCCGAAACCGCCACCGCCGCCGTTGAGGCCCGCATGGCCGAAACGGTCGTACGTCGCGCGCTTCTCGACATCGCTGAGAACTTCAAACGCCTCGGAGGCTTCTTTGAATTTCTCGGCCGCTTCGGGGTCGCCGTGGTTGCGGTCGGGGTGAAACTGCATCGCCAGCTTGCGGAACGACTTCTTGATGTCGTCGCCGCCCGCATCCTTCGCGACGCTCAGCACTTCGTAATAATCGCGCTTAGCCATGAATGATCCACTCAAAGTCACGTTGCAAAAGGCAGACTCGAAACTCCGTCAAAACCAGGTTGCCGTCTTGTGGATCGTCCCCTTCTTGGCGAGCGGGGGAGGTCACTCCCCTGATCCTTCCTGAGTCTTAGACAACCTCGATTTCGATGAGGTCGTCTCGATCCATTTCTGCTGCGCACAACGGTGGCAGGATCAGTGGGCTTACACCCACCGCTAGCCTAATATATCCCCCGGAATGATAATACTAGCATCCAGCGCCCAACTGAATACGGGCCGACCATTCGGTCGGCCCGCTTTTATAATACGTCGGAATCCGACGGACGCGATTACGAGATCGAACCAGCGATCTTCGATTTCTTGTCATCTTCGTCGATCTTCGTAATCATCACATCCGTCGTCAGCATCAGCCCGGCGATGCTGGCCGCGTTCGTGAGTGCGGACTTGGTCACGACCAGCGGATCGATGATCCCGGCCTTGAACATGTCCACGTACTCGCCGTTGTTCGCGTTGTAGCCAATCGCTGGGTTCTTTTCCCCGCGCGTCATGACTTCATCGGCGATCACGGCCCCGTCGACGCCGCAGTTTTCGGCAATCGTGCGGATCGGCTTGGCGAGTGCGCGTGCGACCAGTTCCGCACCCAGCTTCTCGTCGCCCTTGAGCTTCTCGGCGAGTTCGTGAACGATCGGAATGCACCGGAGCAGTGCCACACCGCCTCCCGGAACGATGCCTTCGGCAACGGCTGCACGAGTCGCGTGCAGTGCGTCTTCGACGAGGTCTTTCTGTTGCTTCATCTCGGCTTCGGTGGCGGCACCGACGCGGATGATTGCCACGCCGCCGACCAGCTTCGCGAGCCGTTCGGAGAACTTTTCCTTGTCGTAGCTCGACTCGGTCTGGTCCATTTGCGTGCGAATCATCGCGACGCGATCTTCGATCGCCTTGTCGCGCTTCTTGTCGCGCGTTTCGCAGATGATCGTGCAACTTTCCTTGTCGACCGTAACGCGGTCGGCCGTGCCGAGTTGTTCGAGTTCGACGTTTTCGAGCTTCAGGCCGAGGTCTTCGCTGATGAACTCGCCACCGGTGAGGACC
>JANXNT010001005.1 GCA_025353985.1 Limnoglobus sp. | reverse complement strand
AAACAATTTGCCACCGTCTCGCGGGCATCTTCGAGCGACTGCCGCGCGCGTCGCCCCGCCGCGTGCGACGACGACGGATTGCCGAACGCCTCCGTCATCAACGGTCGCATTGCCTCCATCGCCTCCGGCAATCCGTCGTCGTCGCACGCGGCGGGGCGACGCGCGCGGCAGTCGCTCGAAGATGCCCGCGAGACGGTGGCAAATTGTTTGGGTGCGTTACCCGAAGAAGTGATCTTCACTAGCGGCGCGACCGAAGCGAACAACCTCGCGATCTTCGGGATGTGCGGCGAACTGCCGGGGGCGCTGTACTCGACTGTCATGGAGCACCTGTGTGTCGTCGAACCGCTGAAGCAGCTTGCGAACAAGGGATATTCCGTCACGTGGCTACCCGTAAATGCCCGTGGGATTGTGGCCCCGTTCCCCGTACCGCGCACCGCACGCTTGGTGTGTTTGCAATTGGCGAACCACGAGACGGGGGCGATTCAACCGGTGGCGTCGTTCGTGAATTGCGGTGTACCCGTTCACTGCGATGCGGCACAGGCCGTGGGGAAGATCCCGGTTTCGTTTCGCGCGCTCGGCGTCACCGCGATGTCGCTCTCGGCACATAAATTTCGCGGGCCGAAAGGCATCGGTGCGCTGATCCTGAAAAAGGGTACGAAGCTGCAACCGCGTGCGTTCGGCGGCCACCAGCAGCGCGGCCACCGCCCCGGTACCGAGCCGGTGCCGCTCGCCGTCGGTATGGCCGTCGCACTGCAACACGCCATCCGCACGATGACTGACACCGCATTGGCACTCACGCAACTTCGCCTGCGATTCCTGGCAAAATTGAAAGAGGCCGCGGTGTCGTTCGTCGTTAATGGGCCGTTACCCGGCGATGCCGATTCGCTGCCGACGACGCTGAACGTGTCGTTCCCCGGCTGCCGTGCAGACATCCTGCTGATGGCACTCGACCTCGTCGGTGTCGCCTGTTCGACCGGCTCCGCCTGCTCAAGTGGCAGCCTGTTGCCATCGCCCGTACTCACCGCAATGGGCGTACCCGACGACGTGCTGGAATCGGCCATGCGCTTCAGCTTCGGCGAAACGACGACCGTTGCGGACATTGATGAAGCGACCGAGCGAATTGTCAAATGCGTCTGGAATTAGCCGCGACGCGTAGGCTTTGCGCAGCGGAGCGCGTTGGCGGGAACGTGATTTTGCAAATGGGTGAAGCGCACGCGCTCCGCTACGAAGACTGCGCGTCGCGGCTAATTCTCGAATTCTTACTGAGGTACTACGATGCGAAACTGGCCTGCATTCGGAGTGTTGCTGATGGTGACTGTCACCGGGTTGTCAGCTGAGTTTCCGGCGGCGAAGGCGTTGCCCGTGCGGGCCGAGTTTCCGGACCCACTGACGGCGTACGATGGCAAGAAAATTGCCACGGCCGAGGAATGGAAAACGACGCGACGACCCGAACTGAAAGCGATGTTCCAAAAGTACATGTACGGGCGATTGCCGCTGGCACCGAAGGGAATGCGTGTGGTGGTGCTGCATCAGGACGATCGCGCGTTCGGCGGAAAGGGTACGCTCCGCGAGGTCGAATTGCAGTTCGATTTTAACGGGGAAATCAACCCGACGCCGATCCGGTTGATGCTCGCATTTCCGAACGAGCGTAAGGGGCCTGTGCCCACGTTCGTCGGCCCGAATTTCGGCGGCAACCACCTGTACATTAGCGACCCGAAGATTCGCATTCCCGATGCGTGGATGTACCCGAACTATCCGGGCGTGAAGGCGAACAAAGCGAGCGAAGCGGGGCGCGGGAAAGAACCGGGCGTGTGGCCGTTGGAACTCGCGATTTCGCGCGGGTACGCGGTCGCCACGTTCTACGCGGGGGACATTCAACCGGATCGGCCGAATGTTTCCGAAGGCTTTCGCGGCACGTTACCGAAGACCGAACCGGCGGGTGACGAGACGGCAACAATCATGAGTTGGGCGTGGGGCGTGCATCGCTGCGTCGATTATTTGACGACCGTGCCGGAGATCGACGGCAAGCGCATCGCGGCAGTAGGGCACTCGCGGTTGGGGAAAACCGTGCTGTTGGCGGCGGCGTTAGACGACCGCATCGCGCTC
>JANXNT010001420.1 GCA_025353985.1 Limnoglobus sp. | reverse complement strand
TCTGCGATGGATTCAGAGTCGGCATGAGGCGATTCCTTTCCCAAGTGTGGATCGGGATTGGGTTATCCCATTTCTATACCCAATGCGCAACCCCAACACTAATCATACGTTCGTAAAACTCCAAGAATCGTTGCTACACCCTGGATTTGCGGTGAAACGGGTCGAAGTGGTCAAGGCCAAGCTTATGGGGTAGCCAAAGCACGCCGCTACAGAGACTTTATTTGGGCGGTGGGTCACGCACCTGTGACTGATGCTCTAGGTGTCGTGCATTTTTGTATTCTTGGTGAGCGGTGTGGCGTCAGACCACTGATTCTTCCACCGTCATATACGCAGCCTTGATAGATGATGCGGTATAGTCGTCGTAGTATGTGGCGGGGTCGGTAAGGCCGGCGGGGTCGAAGGCGTAGTTGAAGGTTACTGCCATCATACCATTTCCCAATGAATGCCGCATGTATCACTTGACATCGTAGCGCACCGATTTACATAATATAAATCACGGTTTCTTCGGCTCTTTGGCTTCCTTGATGGCGGCTTGTAGCGTTTGGACGATTTCCTTGTCCGGTTCGGTCGTGAGGTGCGTTTCCACGGCCTTGATGTGGATCGGATTCAGTGTCATATGGTAGATCGCACCGGCAGCCGCACGGCGAAATGCAATGTCCTTGTTGTTTTGCACGTAATCGAAAAGCCATGTATACGTTGACTCTTCATACGTGCTGCGTCCGGCGATGGTGCCTACCGCTCTCATCGCACCCAAACGAGCCTTTTGCGGCCAATTGATGTTCACGACAGCGGTCTTCGTGAGTTCGACAAAGTATTTATTGGGCAATTCATTACCTTGAGACGCGCTACTAAACCGTTGAAGGATAAATACCGCGTCAGAATCATTGGGCTTCCCGTCGACCCACGACTGTAGCATTGCCTTGCGGATCTTGGACTCATGCCAGGTTTTCTGCTTCCGTTAGACGAGAACATAGTCCAATATGATTTGCCACATAATAGATTGATCGAGGTTCGGTTTCTCCGCAAGCTCGTCTAACACTTTCTTTGCCGCATCTGTATCGGTCGCTCCGAGTTTGCGCATCGCCCAAACGAATACCTCCGGCGTTCGATGTTTGAGCAAATCGCACAGCAGAGGAACGCGATCCGCGGGTTTTGCCTTTTCGAATTTTTCAATCATCTGTGCAGCGATAACGACGTCATCGAAATGTTCGATTCCCCCCTTGGACTTTCGACAACGATACGAAAACAGCATCTGCATATCCTTGACAGGATGTAATTTCAAATCGGGAGTTTTCGCACTCCATCGCGTTAACGCGACCGTCCATAGGCCCTCTTCGCCAACTTGAAATGGCATATATGTGGTCGTGCCATTACCACCAAGCTTCATATAACTGTCAGTGAAACTCTTCCCCTTAATCTCCTTGTCGCCAGCATAGACATAGACAATTTCGAGCGTCGCGTCAGCACCGTTTGGGCTCGTTGGGGTCACATCAATCACCTTAGCGCGTACCAATGAAATGAGACGCTTCTGGAAAACATAAGAAAGTGGTGACGAATCCAATACTAGGACTACGATTGAGACCATCCATAAAAAGTACATTATCGGCTCCTAAACGTTACTGTATTAATCAGTTGACATTGCCCTGTCAAGTTCGCTCTGCTCAACACCTTTCACCGCGAGGTAACCAGGTAAATCTACTGGTCCACCGTCGACCAAATCCCGGCTACGTATAAGCTATTGGCTACTGGACCCTCAGTGATGGGAACAATATCACCGTTCGTCACCGCTGCGAACGAAGTATCTCCTTTATTGCCTGCATGTTCGTATAATTTCCATATTCCCAAGTCGTCAACACCAACTCCAACACTCCCGGAGCCGTCGAAATCCCACTTTGCTTTTCCTCGCTGAGTGTAAACCTTCTCCGATGCTAGTACCGATTCCGCCGTTCTTACCGCGAAGTACAACTCGAAATCGAGCCGGACAGCGAAATAGTCGACCGGCTTGGTCACTCCACCGATGGTGATCGTCATCGATTCGGTACTTTGCAGAAATGGCGAATCGCCAATTTTAATTTCGACATCCCGCACAGGGAATCCTGCGCCTGGATCTTCTACATGTCTGTATCGGCCGCCCGAATCTCGCTCCGGAATTGCTGGACTACTTTGGTACCAAGGAAGGATTCTACTGTCTGGGTGTGTATCTAAATAGAAACTATTTCCCTCAAGACTCGAAATCACTTTCTTTTTCGGAATAAAGCCGCCATAGTCACCGTGCATCAAAGTCCATTTTTGATTCTGGATCATACCGACTTCGATAAATCGCACTCCGCGCATCTTTCCGCCCACTGTAGGCCCTTCAATTTTCGTTATGAGAAGCTTTGCCACCATCGTATCAACTCGATCAAAAATGCCAGAGAATGACGATTCGATTTCCGTTTTATCGCCAACCGATTGTACAGGTGTAGGCTTAATTTCGATCTTATTATCTGCGATCGCAGTCGCAATACTGACCTGGACCACATTCACTTCGCGAACGGCGAAGAAATTGCTGACCGACATATCGGGAGTGACGCGGTATGTTCCAACGATCGACCCACCCGCCCACAATATGTTAGTAGTCGTGGCCAATGGCTTTCCATTCACAGCAACGTACGACATATCACCGATTGTCCCACTCGTCGCCGAAACGAAGCTCGCTGCGAAACCAGAATCCTCGGGCGTTAGTGTTTGGTAGGTATGCTTCGAGTAGCCCGGTACATTCATCGCTCCAGACACTTCGTAAACGGTGAAGTTCACTTTGTCCATCTCTTGCGGAACGGCACCGGTTGCCGCATCGGTCCATTTGAGTGCGATTCCTTCGGCTGCCATCGACCTACTGAGGCCCAATCCTTCGACCCAATAATTCGACACTTGGCCGGCCGTCACTTCCGCACCCGTAACTACCGCTCCATTTTTGTCGGCCGTCTTCCAAATCTTGATCCTGAAACTCGACCATTCGAGCGTAAATTTGCCGAGCATACCTGCTGGCACGACTAAATCGTGGACTGTGATCTTTACGAGATCGTTTTCGCCAACGACTTTCGCGTTTTCTTTCATGTCTAATTCGTGAACCAAGCTGTATCTCTGATCTCCTTTGAAATTGTAGTTATCGTTGTCATTATTGACCGACACCCACCCACCAGGGTTCTCTTCTTTGTCTTCGGCGACTTCGACCGCGTTCGAGTCGATGATGTCGAGATCGCCCGTTGGCTTAAGCTCTTTATCCACAATCAGAATCAGCGCCTTCGACTTCATTGCATCGACGACATACGCGCTGCCTGATAGAAGCGTCAGTTGCGCAAGCTCGTCGTTTTCGAGTTTGTTATCATCGACGGGCGTGAGCTTGACTTCGATCATCGCGACGCCAGCGGGGAAGGTGAGGCTGCCGCTGGATGCGAGGCCGCCGACTTTGGAGGTTGCGGTGTAGTCGTCGGAAAAGGTGGCGGGGTCGGTGAGGCCGGTCGGGTCGAAGGCGTAGTTGAAGGTTAAGGTTTGCGGCAAATTGACGTCGTTACGCAGGATGCGATACATGCCGCTGCTGGTCGTGAGTTCGCTCGCATTCGGGTCGGGCGCGACGATGGAAATTTGCGGCTTCGGTGCGGGCGTCGTATCGGC
>JANXNT010000999.1 GCA_025353985.1 Limnoglobus sp. | reverse complement strand
CCATCGCGGCTTCCACTGTACCCCCGGTGCGGAGGGCGTCGGCAAGGCCGCCACCGAGGCATTCGTACTCTCGTTTGTAGTGATTCTGGCACTCGATTTCGTACTCGCAATGCTGACGATTACCATCCAACACTGGATCTGGCCCGTCGCCGCGACAAGTGCGATTTAACATGACTGAGCCACCCGAAGCCGCAGTGATTCGCATTCGTGCCGCCACCGTCCGGTTCGGCACGCAAGAGGTATTACGCGATCTCAGCCTCGACATTCACCGTGGCGAAACGGTGGCCGTAATCGGTGAGAGCGGTTGCGGGAAAACCTGCCTGCTAAAGATGATCGTTGGCCTGCTGACGCCGAACGAAGGCGAGGTCGAAATCGATGGAAAATCGCTGACAACAATGGCGAATCGCGATCTGACCGCGTTACGTTTGCGGGTCGGTTACTTGTTCCAAAGTGCGGCACTATTCGACAGTATCAACGTCTTCGGTAACATCGCGTTCGGCCTGCGTGCGAAAGGCGGCCTGACCGAAAGCGAGATCGCCGACCTCGTCCGGTTACGGCTCGGTGACGTAGGGCTGTCAGCGAACGTCGAAACGAAAATGCCCGCGGAGCTTTCCGGCGGAATGCGAAAGCGTGTGGGGTTAGCACGGGCACTCGCGATCGACCCCGACGTAATGCTGTACGACGAGCCGACAACGGGACTCGACCCGATCATGACCGAGACGATCAACGATCTCATTTTGCAAGCACGGAAACGTCGGGCGATGACGAGCATCGTCGTCACGCACGAACTGCGCACGGTGTTCAAAGTGGCAAACCGAGTCGTCATGTTATCGCCGCTCAGTCGCCTGACCGACGGTGGCACACAGATCATTTACGATGGCACGCCTGCGGGTTTGAAACACGCGGCCGACCCGAAAGTCCGCGAGTTTGTTGAAGGCTATCTGACCGCATCGTGAGGAGTTCGCTATGGCAGATCGAAAGACGAAACTGCGGTTGGGTGCGTTCGTAGCGCTCGGCATCGCCGGTTTCACCGGGCTGACGTTCTTGTTCGGCGGTGCCCCGAAATTTTTCTCGAACCGCGCCACGTACGTCGTGTTGTTCAGCGAAGCGCCGGGGCTGGCACCCGGCACACCCGTGCGAAAATCGGGCGTTCGGATCGGCGAAGTCACAGCGCTCGACCTCGACGAACAGACTGCACAAGTCCGCGTGACGATTCAAGTCGAAAAGAAATACCTGCCGCGACAAAATGAAGAAGCGACGATTTCTCGCGGTCTGCTGAACGGCGACACCACGCTCGATTTCGTGCCAAAACAAGGGTCCGACGGGCAGGTGATCGCGATTCGCGGCGAGTCCTATCCGCCGGAGATGGAGATCGCCGGGCAGACGCCGATCAACCCGAACACGCTCGTTCGCCAGGCATCGGGGGCGTTACCGTCTGCGCAAGAATCGATGGCGCGGGTGCTCGCCTCGGTCCAACGCTTCGAGCAGGCGGTGCCGAAAATCGAGAAAGCGTTCGAGGAAATCGCGGGACTCGCACGGAGCGGTCGCGAACTCGTGCCGGAGTTGCGCCGCACCAACGACAAGGTCCAGGGCTTGCTCGCATTCGCGGATGTACCCGGTGCGGCACCCGGTACCGAGGCCGCCACTCTGAAGGCAACGCTCGCCGATGTCCGCGATTTTATCAAGACCGCCAAACCACTGATCGAAGACATTCGCAAAGTCGTAAAGGACAACGAACAAGATGTCGGCGCGACCGTGAAAGCGATTCGCAAGACCGTCGATAACGCGAATGAGTTACTCAACGACGAAAACAAAAAAGCATTCGGCGCAACGCTCAAGAACGTCCAAACGGCCACGGACGATGTCACGAAAGTCATTCGGCTCGCGGCGATTATTCTCGATCAGGGAGAGCAATCGCTGAAGCAAATTAACGCGAGACTGGCCCAAGCCGAGGGATTGTTCAAGTCGGCGGAAGGCACGTTGAAGGCGGCCGAGGGGACGTTCAAGAGTGCCGAAGGCGCGGTGAAGAATATCGAGACGGCAACCAAACCGCTCGCGGAAAACGCGGAGCAAATTATCAAGAACGTGAACATCACCGCAGATCAACTCTCGAAAACGCTTGCGGAAGTGCGGGAAACGCTACGCGCGGTCAACCGTGCGGACGGCACACTACAGAAAGTGTTGACCGACCCCGCACTTTACAACAGCCTCAACGACTCGGCAGCATCGCTGACGCGAACGCTGTTACGTGCGGAAAAGATCGCTCAGGATTTGCAGGTGTTCGCGGACAAAGTGGCACGGCGGCCCGAAGTGATCGGCGTGGGCGGCGCGGTCCGGCCGAGTGCTGGTTTGAAGGAATCACCGAACGCTCCACTGCAAGTGCAACCGTTCGCCCCGCTCCCGCCGAACAGCGTCGGCCCAGTTGTACCGAGCTACCGCCAACCGCTCCCGCCACTCGTTCCACGAACGAATTTAGACTTGCCGCTCAAATAGTGACAGCCCACTGTCACGGCTTATCGAAAATCGCTTCATTGATGGCGACAGGGAACTCGTATTCCACCGTTGCCCAGTTACATTTGAAACGTGGCCCGCCGGAAAATTCGATGCGGTGCGGTAAAACGACGCCATTCACGGGGCGATGATCGCTGAGCGTCAACATCCGAGTGACGATCTGACCATCGTCCTTCGCTTCGAACGCGATCTGCGTAATCCAGTTCGTTTTGCTGTCGGCGTGCAAGATCACCGGCGGTTGATCCGCGTACCAAAAACGAAGGATCGTTTCCGAGTTCACTTTCTCCGTCGGCATCCGCGCGACACGGATATTTTCCGCGATCAGCGGAACGAGCGAGGCGACCCATTCCGCACGAACATCGGGTAACGCACTGTCGATTTCGTGCGGCAAAATCGGTATCCGCTGGTTCGATCCTTGGTCCGAGCGATGCTGCCAACCGGAGTCGTTTACGAAGGAAAACGAGTGGACGATTTTCGTGGGAACCGTGTGTAAATAATTCGCGCGGTACTGCGTCGGCCACGACGCGATCACGTCCATTTCTAGCGGGCTACGGAAGTCGCCGACGATGCGTTCGCCCTTGCGGCGCTGCTTGTGTCTGCGTAATGGCTCGATGCGGCTCGGCTGGTTGTTCGTGTGCGCGAGCAAGATTTTGTCGAACAATTCGCGTGTTGCGGTATCGGTGGTTTCGGGTTTTTCGCCGGCGACTTTCAACGTGGGCGTGCTCGGCGAATCGTCGATCGGCGTACCGAACTCTTGCGGTTTCGACGCAGATCCGCAACCGATGAATGCGAACAGGAACAGCAGAAATATCGACCGGTGCATCGTCTCACTCCGTATGACATCGCGTTGTCAGTTTAAGAAGGTAACGCTTTTAACAGGTTGACCATTTCGATTGCGGTCACGGCGGCTTCGTAGCCTTTGTTACCGGCTTTCGCCCCGGCACGGTGAATCGCCTGGTCGAGCGTTTCGCAAGTGAGCACGCCGTAAATAATAGGTATGCCAAGGGCGACACTTGCATTCGCGATCCCACTCGTGGCGGCCCCAGCGACGTGATCGTAATGATCGGTTTCACCGCGAATGACACAGCCGAGGCAGATAATCGCGCTGTACATTTTCGACTTGGCGATGGTCTGTGCGACGAGCGGAATTTCAAATGCACCCGGTACGCGAACGAGGTCGATGCGGTCTGCTAGGACGCCATGTCGCACGAGGGCGTCGGTTGCGCCGGCGATGAGTGGATCGACGATGAAGCCGTTGAA
>JANXNT010000996.1 GCA_025353985.1 Limnoglobus sp. | reverse complement strand
CGCGTATGCCACGTGACGAGCGGTAGCGAGTTCGGCTGGCGAAACGGCGCGGGCAAGTACCCGGCGTACTATCCCGATAACTTGCCCGGTATCTGCAACATCGGGCCTGGTTCGCCGACGGGTGTTTGCTTCGGCTACGGGGCGAAGTTCCCGTCGAAGTATCAGAACGCCTTCTTCATCTGCGATTGGAGTTACGGTAAACTGTACGTGATTCACACTGAGGCCGACGGTAGCAGCTACAAGGGCGTCGCGGAAGAGTTCGTGACGGGTACGCCGTTGGCGCTCACCGATGTCGTCATCAACCCAAAAGACGGCGCGATGTACTTCGCCGTGGGTGGCCGCAAAACGCAGGGCGGACTTTACCGCGTGACGTACACGGGCACCGAAGCGACCGAACCGGTTCCCGCGAAGGTGAAGCCGACGGAGAATATTCGCTCGCAAGTCGAATCGTTTCACGCGAAATCGAAAGACCCGGTTGCCGTAGAAACGGCATTCACCGCTCTGAGTAGTACGGATCGTTTCGCGCGCTTTTCCGGTCGCGTCGCACTCGAACACCAAGACGCGAAGGACTGGACGAGCAAGGCACTCTCGGAAACGAACCCTCAAGCCGCGATCCAGGCACTGCTGGCACTCGTTCGCGTCTCGGCAGCGTGCCCCGAACACGACAAGGCCGGCAAGCACGTCGGCGATCCGAACCTCCGCGGACAGATTCTCGCCTCGCTCGCCAAGATCGATTTCGCGAAACTGACGCACGAACAAAAGCTCGACATGGTTCGCGTCTATCACGTGTTATTCAACCGCTTCGGGCAGCCATCGGTTTCCGAACGGAAGGCGTGGCTCGCGAAGTTCGACCCCGTATTCCCGACCAAAAATCGCTACGTCGATGGCGAATTGCTGCAAGTTTACGTCTACCTCGAAGCCGCAAACGCTGCGACGATTGGGGCGAAACTGCTGGCGACCGCACCGACGCAAGAAGAGCAAATGGAGTACGCAAGGGCACTGCGCGTACTGAAGACCGGATGGACGCCCGCCCTGCGGATGCAGTACGCCGAGTGGTTCGTGGCCGCGAACAGCTTCCGTGGTGGAAACAGCATGAAGGGCTTCATGAAGATCATGCGCGACGACTTCGAGAAGACGCTATCGCCGACGGAGAAGACGGCCGTGGCGGCCACGCTGAAGAAGGCCGCCGCCGGTACCGCAATGGCCGCACTGCCACCGAAGCCGTTCGTAAAGAAGTGGACGATCGACGAACTCGCACCGAAACTCGAAGCCGGGCTGAAGTCGGGCCGCGATTTCGAACATGGCCGCATGCTGTTCAGCGAGAGCCGCTGTTTCAGTTGCCACCGCTACGATAGCGATGGCTCCTCGTATGGACCCGACCTGAGCGCCGTGTCGGGGCGGTTCGGGCCGAAAGACTTGCTCGAATCAATCCTCGATCCGAACAAGGAAATCAGCGATCAATACGCCGCCGTCGAGTTCGAACTCGAAGACGGCGGCAAGGTCATCGGGCGGATCGTCAACCTCGGCGGCGATGGCTTCTCAGTGAACACCGACATGCTCGACCCGAACGCAATGCGGAACATCAACCGCAGCAACATCGCTTCGTTCAAGCTGTCGAAACAATCGATGATGCCCGCCGGGTTACTCGATGTGTTAAAAGATGACGAAGTGCTGGATTTGATGGCCTACCTGTTATCGCGTGGCGACCGCAACCACACGATGTTCAAGAAGTAATCGCACAGTGAAACGAAGAACCCGTGGAACGACGAAGGCGTCGTACCACGGGTGCATTTCAGACTCCTGCATTCCGCCAGAGTCCAGATCGACAAATTACCCGGCAAGGATTCGAACCTTGACGAAGTGAACCAAAATCACTTGTGCTACCGTTACACTACCGGGTATCGCGTCGGTATCTTAGCAACTCAGTTCCTATCACTCAACCCCTACTGAAGGTTGGGTTCGGATTTTGTCAGTTTTCTAATCGAGACGCCAACGGGAGACGCCCGCGAAGATCGTGCCGGGCGGTATCCACTTCGGTAACGCCGGTTCGGCTCCGTCGTCGAAGAAGACTTTGAGTCCGGTTGAGACGACCATGTGCCGGTCGAGTTGCCAGAGCGGGATGAACGGCATCGCGCCGAGGAATCGTTCGTGGACTTCGCGAGATTTCGGTATCAATTTGCCACGGAAATCGGCGTGATGGCGAATCTCCTCGAGTTGCCGCGTGAACAATTCGTCCTCGGCTGTCGGCTTCGCCGACTTCGGCGGGTAGCGCATGAAGTTGCGCCCGCCTGCATCGGTGGCCGATGGCGACAATAACGAGCCGAGGCCGAACGGATACCAGTCGTCGCGATACTCGAACGGGACATAGGCGAGGTCGAACTCGCGTTCGTTGTACACCCGCCTGTAAAACTCCGCGTTCGGCAAACCTTCGAGCGTCAGGCTGATTTTCACGGTGGTACCGGCAACGGTTTCGACCTGTTTGCGAATGAGATCGCACGCCGCCCGAGCACGGGGATCGTCGTTCGGGAACAAAAGCGAAAGCGTGACCGCACCCGATTTCTCCGCGTATTCGACGAACTTCGCCTGGGCCATGTTCGGATTAAACAACGATGCGAGCGCTACGCCAGTCAGCTTGGGCGTCGCCCACGCATCGACGGGGTACGGCCCCACGAGTGCCTTGTGAAACTGCGGGAAACCGGCACGGTACACCTTCTCCAAAATCTCTTCGCGATCGATGGCATGGGCAATCGCGCGACGGAGTGCCAGACTGTGCGTCACTTGCCGGTGAAAGTTGACCGCGAGCATGTAAATCTGCCGGTTCGATGCGGCGGAAACGACCGTGGCCACGCCGGTGAGTTTCGCATCGGCGCTACTGTATTTCGTCAGTTCATTCGTCGGCACATCGGGTACGATTTGCAACTGCCCCGCACGGAATTGCACCGCCGGGTCGGTAATTTTGTTGATGTCCACGAAGCGGACTTCCTTAATAAACGGCTGTCCGAGTCGGCCAGGGCGACGGCTGTACGACGGGTTCACCGTGAAGACCACGGGCGCACCGGCCTGTGCGGTCGTTTCGAGTTGGAACGGCCCCGTGCCGTACGGTCGGCGTGCGAATAACGCATCGTCGAGTTTCTTGTTTTGCGATGCCAACCAGCGTGTGGGGAGTATCTTTGTCGTCAGCAACGACAGCGGGTATGGGTGGCCGGATGCGAACTGGATGCGCACCTTTGAGC
>JANXNT010000979.1 GCA_025353985.1 Limnoglobus sp. | reverse complement strand
CCGGCGTTCGCGGGTACGATCATCCAATTCGCTAACGTCCCCGATCAGAATACCGAGTTAAACAATGTGAGCTTCGCGCCGGCGATCAACCAGTATAATGGCGCATCGACGCTCCTTTCGGTTGAAGTGATTTTCTCAGGCACCGGCAACACGACCATTACGGCAAATAATACGGGGAATACGTCTCAAACGTTCACGGCCAAGACGTTGGTCGATTATATCCTGACGGGGCCGGGCGCGGGCACCAATGTTATTGAATTCACGCTCAACGGATCGACCGGGTTGGTCACCCTCGCCGCCGGTACGCAAACGACGCTCGCCGATTTCTTCGCGTATGAGTCCACATTCCGCGGCGGCGTCAACGTCGGTTCGGGCAACTTTAACAACGATAGCTTCGACGACATTATCGCGGGTGCGGGTGTCGGCGGCGGGCCTCGCGTTCGCGTTTTCGACGGTAAAACGCCCACGACGACGCTGACCGATTACTTCGCCTACGACAGCAGCCTGCGTAGCGGTGTGACTGTTGCGGCAGGCGATATTAACGGCGACAGCAAGACCGATGTCATCACCGGTTCGGGCATCGGTGGCGGGCCGAACGTTCGTGGGTTCAGCGGTTTGACGCAAACGAGCGTCGCGAATTTCTTCGCGTACGGCGATACGGATCGCGGCGGCGTTCGCGTGGCGACGGCCGACTTCAACGGCGACGGTGTCTCCGAAATCGTTACCGGTTCCGGCCCCGGCGGGCCACGCACTGTCAAATTCCTCAGTAGCACCGGCACATCGCTGTTTAGCTACGAAGCCTTCAACACCACCTTTACTGGCGGCGTATACGTCGGTTAATACCGAAGTTTTTATTCCCCGTTTTCTTTCTGGAGTCTCGAGATGAATCCGAAATCGAAGGCCGATTATGTGCAAGAACTGACGCGCCGTGCGTTCGGCCAGCGTGGCATCACCACCGCGGCACTGGCCGCAGCAGGTGTGGCCATGGCATCGCAACCGGCCGCGGCGGCAGGCGTCGCGCTCCCGAATCTGTACCCGCGTTCGAACGCGATGCAGTTCAATTCGATCCGAGACGACGAGAATATTCACGTGTCGTTTCTGGTCACGGCACTCGGTTCGGCGGCACGACCGAAGCCGACGTTCCGCGGCCTGCTCCAACCGAACCTCAAGGCGTTCGGCACCGTTTCGAATGCACTCGAAAACACCGGTTGCGGTGCGTACCTCGGTGCCGTGCCAATTCTGTTCAGCAAGCAATACCTCGCCGCCGCCGCGTCGATTGCCTTGATCGAAGCCCGACACGCCGGTTATTTGAACGTGCTGTTCAATCTTGAATCGACGGTGAACGTGCTCGGAATGCAACAAGAATTCGAAACCGCACTGACGGTGGCGCAAGTGGTGAACTTGGCCTCGCCATTTATCGCGGGCCTGAACGGTGGCCCACCACTGACGTTCAACGCGACGCCATCGCGAGCGAACGACATCGCGATTCTGAACTTCGCGCTGGCACTCGAGTACCTCGAGGCTGAGTTTTACAACACCAACGTGCCCGTATATTTCCCATAGGGATGCAGCGGATCGCGAAACGAACAAACCCTCTCCGAGACGAACGGCGAGGGTTTGTTAATTGATGCTCGTGTTTACACTTTGACGCCGTGGCTGATGACGGTCGAG
>JANXNT010000884.1 GCA_025353985.1 Limnoglobus sp. | reverse complement strand
GTCGCGCATTTCACCGACCAGAATACAGTCGGGGTCCATCCGCAAGGCGCGTCGCAGACCTTCCTTAAAGTCCGGGACATCGACGCCGATCTCCCGCTGGTTCATCGTGCATTTTTTGTGCTTGTGGTGATACTCGATCGGGTCTTCCAGCGTGATGATGTGCCGGTCGTAGTTATCGTTCAAAAAGTTAATCATCGACGCGAGGCTGGTCGTCTTACCGGAACCGGTCGGCCCCGTGACGAGCAACAGACCGCGTGGTCGCACGATCAGCGAGCGAATCGCCTCCGGCATTTTCAGCTGTTCGAACGTGAGGAATTGGCTCGGAATCCGCCGCAGCACCATGCCGATACTGCCGCGCTGTTTGAACACGGCCACCCGGAATCGGTAACCGTCGATGTACTCGATCGCGAAGTCGGCCCCGCCCTTTTGCTGGAGCTCTTGCTGGCAGCGGTCGGGTGTGATCGACTTCATGAGTGCGGTCGTATCGTCCGCATCGAGCACTTTCGCTTCGAGTTTGCGCATCCGCCCACCCTGTCGCACGACGGGCGGCTGTCCGACACTGATGTGTAAGTCGCTGGCTTTCAGTTGGATCACTGTCGACAGCAACTTCTCCATTGCTACGGTGGCCATGGTACTCACTCTCAGAGTCCGGCACGATGATGGCTCAGACAATCGAAACGTCACACCGCCCCACGCGCTTCTTCGTCGGGCGGTAATCGATTATCCGTAACCAATCCTGTCGGGCCAAATTAAACGGTCGGGAACGATAGTCCCACCGCAGGTACGGGTTCCATCCCTGATTGCACCGGGTCACAACGTGTCACCCGATTCCGGCAAACATTCCGCTGCCGGATGGCAACCATCGGGACACGCATCCCGAAAGCCACCGCGAACGCTTTCCAGACTCGACTTCGAACGACAACAACCGCGATAACTGCACGAACGACGGCGCTCGCGGTACCGACATGTGCATTCGCGCCACAGCCGAACGCCACTCCCGATACTTCGCCCATTTAGGCTTCGATCTCGGCGTGGCAGGTGCTGAGGACTTCCTCGAGCGTCGTTTGCCCTTTAAGTGCTTTTGCTGCACCATCTTCGAGCAATGTTCGCATCCCGCCGGCGCGGGCTTTTCGTCGCAGTTCCTGGCTCGGTGCCTGGGCGAACGTCAGTTCGCGAAGTTGGCCGCTCATTCGCATCAGTTCGAAAATCGCCTGACGGCCACGATAGCCACCCTGACGGCAATAGGGGCAGCCTTTGCCCTTCATGAACGAGCCAGTCGCCGCCTTCTCCGGGGTGATATTGCAGGCCCGCAACTCGCTTTCTTCGGGCACGTAACTGTCTTTGCATTTCGGGCAATTCACCCGCACGAGTCGCTGTCCCATGACCGCGATAATCGAGCTGGCGATCAGGAACGGCTGTACACCGATATCCGCGAGCCGCGTGATTGCGCTCGGCGCATCGTTCGTGTGTAGTGTGCTGAAAACCAAGTGTCCAGTCAAAGACGCCTGTACGGCAATCTCAGCCGTTTCTTTATCGCGGATTTCGCCGACGAGGATGATGTTCGGGGCTTGTCGCAACATCGCACGGATAATCCGGGCGAAGTCGAGGCCGATCTGGTGCTTCACTTCGACCTGGTTGATGCCGGGCAGGTAGTATTCGACGGGGTCTTCGGCCGTGATAATCTTGCGGTCCGGGCGGTTCAGTTCGTTCAGTGCCGCGTACAGTGTCGTCGTTTTCCCAGAACCCGTAGGCCCCGTAACCAGGAAGATGCCGTTCGGCCGCTTGATGATGTTCTGGAAGCGAATGTACTCTTCTTCGATGAAACCCAAATCGCGGATGCTGACCTGGATATTGCTCCGGTCGAGAATCCGCATGACCGCCGACTGGCCGTGGACGGTGGGCAACATGCTGACGCGGAGGTCGAAGTGCTTGCCGCCGGAGTTCATCTTGATCCGGCCGTCTTGCGGGCGACGCTTCTCCGAAATGTCGATGTTCGACATAATTTTAATCCGCGATATCATCGGGGCCATCAACCGGCGTGGGGCGGCATCGCGTTCGATGAGGATGCCGTCGATCCGATAGCGCACCCGGACGCGGTCGGCGAACGGTTCGATGTGAATGTCGGATGCCCGCTGGCCGATCGCTTCGACGATCATCAGGTTGACGAGCCGCACCACCGGCGCGTCGCTTTCGTCGGCACTCGCCAGGCTGGACATACTTTCGGTTTGCGTGAATTCGATCTGCGTGTCGGTAAATTCGCTCAACATCGAGTCGACCGACTCGGTTTCCGACTGGCCGTAGTTACGGTTAATCGCTTCTTGGATCTGTTCCTGTACCGCAAGAACCGGCTGAATGTCGCGGTTGAGCACGAATTGCAGTTTTTGCAGCACGTCGTAATTCGTCGGGTCCGGCATGGCGATCTTCATGACGTTCCCCTCGAGAGCGAGCGGGAGCACCATGTTTTCGCGGGCGACCGATTCCGGCACCAATTCGATCACCGAACGCGGGATTTCCAGCGACGTCAGGTCGACGAACTGGAAG
>JANXNT010000878.1 GCA_025353985.1 Limnoglobus sp. | reverse complement strand
GAACGTCTCATGAACGCGCGATTGTCATCCTTGACAGCCCATCGGGACAGCAATAACTAAAGCTCAATATGTTCCAGTCCGGGACTCACAAACGTGTGAATCACCCGGACGGCCGCCTGGTTGTGTAAAATCCACGGTCGGTCCCCCGCAGTCACCCCGCCAGGTCTGATAAATGATTAACGACGATACGACGACCGCCCCCGTTGCGATTGACGAACCCAAAGTTGACGTGGCGGTTCCCACGGCTGCGGAAACTCCCGTTGCGGTTGCGACACCGGCCGAACCGGAGATACTCGGTGCCGCTCCGCCACCACCACCCGTGCCCGCACTGCCGCCGCAACCGGTGCCCGTCGTACCGCGTGCGCCACAGTCGCAAGACCTGTCTCGGATCGCGCAAGACTTGCAGATTCGCAAAGTCCAAGTCGAAGCGGTGGTGCAACTGCTCGATAGTGGCAACACCGTGCCGTTCATTACGCGGTATCGCAAAGAGCAAACGGGCGGGCTGAACGAAGATGGCATTCGCCTCATTCAGGGTCGTATCGATTCGATTCGTCAACTGACCGACCGCAAGCAAACCGTGCTGAAGAGCATCGCGGGGCAGGGTCGCCTGACGGATGAGCTCACACAGGCGATCCTCGAAGCCGACCACCCGAAACGGCTCGAAGACCTCTACTTGCCGTACAAGCCGAAGAAGCGAACGCTGGCCTCGGATGCTCGCGAAAAGGGCCTCGAACCGCTCGCCCTCGCAATCTGGACACGCGATTCCGCCGTCGACAAACTCGACGAAGTGCTACCCGGCATGGTCGATCCGTGGAAGCAACTCCACGACGTCAACGATGTCATCACCGGTGTGAAGCACATCCTCGCGGAACTCGTTTCGGAAAACTCCGACGTACGCGGCCCGCTGCGGGCGTACATGTGGGATACCGCGATCCTCGTTTCGACCAAAATCGAAACCGTGCCCGAGGGGAAGGGCATCGAGTATCGCGAGTATTACGAGTTCAAAGAACCCGTTCGTAGCATTCCGCCGCACCGCGTGCTGGCCGTGAATCGCGGAGAAAAAGAGCAGATTCTGCGGCTGCGCGTCAGCGTCGATATTCCCCGTGCGAAACTCATCGCCGAAGATAACCTGCCGTTGGCGGATCACCCGAACCAGAAGATTTTGCTCGAAGTTGCGACCGATGCCGTGGATCGGCTGATCTTGCCGAGCCTCGAACGCGAAATTCGTCGCGACCTCACGGATCGTGCGCAGGACCACGCGATTCACGTGTTCGCACGTAACTTGCGCGGCTTGTTCCTCCAGCCGCCGTTACG
>JANXNT010001415.1 GCA_025353985.1 Limnoglobus sp. | reverse complement strand
GGCCGGATTCGTGCGGTCGATGGGAAGTACGTGTTCCTCAATGCCAGTTGCGGTGACGTGGTGCAGGTGGCCATCGTGCAGATAATCCGTGTGGCCATCGTGCGTCACGGCGGTGTGACCGCAGGCGGGGCCGTGGTCGTGATCGTGTGCTTCGTGATGCGAGTGATTCGCCATGCTAGTCGTCTACGTCTTGGGGTGGTTGCGCCGGGGCTGCGTCCAATTCGCGAGCATGCTCCAGTGCGTTCAGAATCAAATCGGCAACATGTCGATCTGCAAGCGAGTAATACAGGTGATTCCCGTCCCGGCGGCGGGCGACCAGTCCTTCTTGGCGAAGAACCCGCAGCCGTTGGGATACGGTCGAGAGCTTGTCGTTCAGGGCGGCCGCGATCTCGGTCACGCACAGTTCGCGGGCCTTGAGCAAGTCCAGCAGGCGGAGCCGCGGCGCGTCCGCCATCGCCCGGAACAGTTGGGCCGCCCGCTCCAGCGATGCGGGCGCGAGCGCAGGCCCGACAATCGTGTGGTCATTCGGGCCACACTTGGGCGGAGGACGCTTCATCGTTTGGCACCTGTTCTACTAGTTCAACACTCTATGAAATAGTGTATCAGACTGTCCGAGTCAACCTCGATACCGATTTTCCCAGATTTCTCAGGAGCAAACAGATGTTTCCAGTCGAAGTGCCAACGAAAATTCGCGTGCCCGTCATCGACCGGGGCCGTGTCGTTCGGGTTCTCGTTCGTTGGCTATTGGTGCTGGTCGTCACGCTGACCGGCCGCGTTACATTCGCTGCCGAGCCGCTGTCGGCTGACGCCCTTGCCCTCCGCATCCTCGATGGCGAGGGACTTTACACCGCAACCGCTGGGTTGAAGCCGATTAGCGAAGGCTACTGGCACGCACGTTTCCCGGCGACAAAAGAGACTGTTGATGAGGTAGAACTCACGCGACGCGCACTCGACAGCTTGCCACTCGGGGCAGACTTGGAAGCCGGGGTGTACGTCTTCGTCAAGGCGTTCGATGGCAAGCGGACGGCATCGGCATTCGTGGCACACAAGCCGAGCCTGCGAGCCTTGATCGAACGGCGAAAAGACGTGTTCGAGTCGATCGGAGTGACAGTCGCTTCGACGCCACAACAGGTTTTGGAAAAGATCGACCGCGGCCCAAATTCCACACGCTGGCGGGCGTTCGGACTGGTGTTCGGCTACCCGGAGTATGCCGTCGAGTTCTTCGTGGCAGCGGGCGAAAAAGAGGCCGCCACGAAGCAGTTCGTCACGCGCGACTTCGTCAACTTGCAGACCTTCACATCCGATCAGGGGCGGTTCGTCTACGCGGTACCGAAAGGGCACATCGAACGCGATGTGGACCGAGAATTGAAATCGAAGACGACCGACATTCTTACTCGCTACCGGGCGTGGCGGACGGTGTATCTCGATCAGCAGAACCTCGGCGCGATCGCGCTGTTACAAAACTGGGTTGCGGTTCCCGTGGCCGTGGACTCATCGGTTTCGATCCCTTGCCCACTCGTTGTCGGATACTCATCAAACTACCGTCAAAAGCGTGTTGGACAACGCAGGTAAACTTAGTAATACTCTAGAGTCTACTATTTTACTGCGTTCGGCGTGGCCCTCGTTGGGAGTTGCCGTGAGTTCCGCACCTACCACTTCATCCCATTCGGGCTGGCTTCATGCCATCGCGACTTACGACTTTTCGCCGCGGTACAGCGAGAGGATGAGACGGTATGTCGCGCATCCTCTGGCGATCCTGATTTTGGCGGGCATCGCATCGCTGCTCTGCGGATTGTTCCTG
>JANXNT010000854.1 GCA_025353985.1 Limnoglobus sp. | reverse complement strand
ATGCGGTCGATCCGAGGCATATTCGCCGCCGGCGCACTCATGATCTCGCGTTCGCCCAAAGCCGACTTCCTTCGCGCGTACAGCCGCGAACAAGAGGAATTCGCCCAACGCTCGATCCGTGAATTCGTGGCCCGCCATGCCAGCTGACGCCGATTTACTCACTGGCGATTTAATCCGCGCGGTCGAACTTCTCGCCGAGACGTTCGCTGCCAAGTCGATTCGATACGCACTCATCGGTGGTCTGGCGACGTTGATGCGTGGTCGGCCACGATTTACCCAGGATAGGAAAAAGATCCCGGAGCGGGTGACTAATTAGTTAGCAGTAAACCCTCACTCTGTCACGAATTCTCATGCACTCACTTTCCTGGCTGTGCGGGATGTTGCTGGTCGCGGGAGCGGGAGAATCGCAACCTCCTTCGTTCGATGCCATTCTCCTTCAGCACAGGCAAGGTGTCGCGCACTGTGCTTCGATTTCGTGCGACTTCGAGATGCTTGGCTCTGTTGAGGGTCGCCCATATGTGCGTCGTGCCGGGCGATACATGCGAGATCCGCAAGCGATCGTTCTCGAAGCGCTACCAGTTTCCGGCTTCCGCGACCGCACAGTGATTCGTGACGGCCTCATGACTTCAATATCCCGTTTAGCTAACGGTGAACCATCAACCTGGCAAGTCGTGATCGTGTCCTACGATGAAGATCGCGGCTTCATCGGCGACTTGTTTGTCGAAGCACTTATCAAAGTGAGCGATAATTCAGGTCGTACCTTAGTACCTTTAGCCGACCACTGTGAGTACCATCGAAAAGGATTGCAAGGTATTCGCACGGCAATCGAAGGCACCAATCGTTATCACGTTGTGAGTCTGCGATTTAAGGATGATGCGAAAAAATCGGATAGCGTATGGGTCGATGAAGAATTGTGGTTCGATGCGGGGCGAAACGGCTTGCTCGACCGCTCGATTCGGCGATACGATTTTGCTTCCGGTGCTACGCGAACACATCGTGTGACACAGTTTGTTGAACTCGCGCCGGGTGTCTGGTTCCCCGAAGGCGTTCGTCAGGTGCTAGTGCCCGAAAAGGGAGAAACGCAAGAATGGGTATCGCTCAAACTCAAAGGGCTGGCCATCGACAAACCGATTCCGGCTGCCTTGCTCGATACGAGTATCCCTGCCAAATCGTATGTTTATGACTCGGTGACTGACAAGGAGTATCGCACGGGCTTGGATGGCAAAATGATCGGCGTCGCAAAGCCGATCGCCCAACGCTATTCAGAACCAACTGGCACAGTGGACGCGCCGGCCGTCAGCACCGAACCGCAATCGTGGACCCGCTTCGTTTTTCCTGCGGGTGCAGGGTTTCTACTGGCCGGGTCTGTTCTCTGGCTCATCCGGCGTCGCCATCAGCGTCTATCGTGAAGGCAGGTTTTGTTAGCCCGACGCGCCAGCGAGGGAAACCCAAGAAAACGTTCATCATCGCACAAACGATAACAATCCCTCGCTAGCGCTTTTTGAAGTTGCGCGGTTTAGCCGCGCCGCGTAGGCTTTGCGTAGCGAAGCGCGGGGCGGAAACTCTCCAAACCAACGTGCATAAACCGACATTACCGAGCCGATTCCCCGCAAGGGGTCGGGTGTGATACGTTCGCCAGTTTCTACCACCCGGACACTGGCGAAGTCACTACAGGGC
>JANXNT010000847.1 GCA_025353985.1 Limnoglobus sp. | reverse complement strand
ACTTGCAAGTCGAGCGGGCGATACTCGATTCCCTTAAATATCTGCAATCGGATCGGCACGCCGGTGGGTAAGCGAAGTTCGGTCGCGCCGTCGATGTAGCTGAACAACTCGCGGCCAATTTTCACAAGCCCGCCCAGTTCTTCGCCTTTGCCGATCGGGAAAATCGGCGGTCGCCCGAACGGCGAGTACGTCTCGCCATTTGGCCCACTGATCCGCAGCCGAACCGGCGTAGGTTGTTTTGTAACCGAGTCGTTAATACGCAGATGGACAGTTTGCATGGGGTTAATATTTCTCAGCGCCGCCGCAGATGCGGAGGATTTGCCGGAATGCTTCGATCGCGATGGGGAACAGGTCTGCGCCGGTGACGCCGCCCGTTGGGCCGCCGCCACGCAGGTGCGGTTCCATTACGGCGAAGCCGTCGTAGCCGCGCTGCACGGCATCCCAGATCGTGTACGGAATTTGCCCGTGGCCATAGCCCGGCAGTACGCCGTGTTCTTCGCCGGTTTTCCAGTCTTTAATATGCAAGTGCGAGGTGAATTCTTTCGTAAGTTCCCAACCCGCAATCGAGTCGTAACCGCAGAAGATCCAGTTCGCGTTATCGTGTGCCGCACGCAAGTTCGGATGATTGACGGCCTTAAACAAATCGCGAACCCGCTCCGGTGAATCGCCGAAAATCTTGTGTTCGTTCTCGTGAAACAGCACGATCCCTGCCTTCGCCGCGAGTTCAGTTTTCAGGCGCATTCGGCGATAAATCTCTTCGCGGTGTGGCTCCCAGTTGCCGTCGAACGTGCCCGTCGCAGGTGGGTAGTAGCTGAACACGCGGATGTTCGGCGTGCCAAAGATTGCGCACAGTTCGATCGCACGTTTGAACTTATCGAGGTGCGGTTCGAACAGGGCATCGATCGCGATTTTGCCAATCGGGGAACCGATCGCTGAGATGCCAAACCCTTCGCCTTTCCGCATCGCGTCGAACTCGCGAATCTGCACATCGGTCAGCGCGAGCACGTTCGTTTTGTGGATCGAACGAAACTCGATGTGCCGCACGTTGGCCGACTTCAGCACCGCCAATTGCACACGCGGATCGGGCGAGATTTCATCGGCAAACGCACTTATCGTAAACATGTTCGGGAACCTTGGTGTTAGTTTCGTTTTACGATCTTCATCTTCACTTTATTGGCGACGAACGTCTTTTCGCCGGCGGCGGGGAAACGCACTTTCACGCGTTTGAGCGCGCCGTAACCGCTCACGTCGGTGATCTGGCCGATGCCATATTCGTCGTGCTGCACGACTTGCCCGTTCACGTATTCGCCATCGGTGGAGACGCTACCCATCGCGATGGGCGGGCTTTTTGGGCGGTCGAGCGTGGCGGCGGCAGTGCGGGTTCGCCAGTCTTCCATCGCGGTGCGTGCGGTGTTGCGGTTACCCATGCCATCGACGCGCTCGACGTCGCGCGGCAGTTCGTCGAGGAACATGCTCGGCACCGCGTATAGGAACTGCCCGCGAAACTCACGCACGCGGCTGTGGCACAGGTACAGTTCCTTCATCGCGCGTGTGATGCCCACGAAGCAGAGACGTCGCTCTTCTTCCATGTCTTCTTCTTTGCCGAGGCTCCGTTCGTGCGGCAACAAACCCTGTTCGGTCGCCATCATATACACCACCGGAAACTCCAGCCCCTTCGCCGCATGGAGCGTCATCACCGAGACGCGATCCGCTGATTCATCCCAGTTATCGACATCCGAGGCGAGCGCGATTTGTTCGAGGAAATCGCCGATGGTGCGGTTGTTGTCTTCATCGTGAAACTGCTTCGCCGCCGTGATGAGTTCCTCGATGTTCGCCAAGCGATCCGCATCGTCATCATCGGTCGAATCTTTGAGCATCGTGCGGTAGCCAGACTTGTCGAGTACGAGCCGAATGACTTCGTGCGGCGGCAGTTCGAGCGAGGCACGCAGGTCGGTAATGATGCGCGCGAAGTCTTTGAGTCCCGTCGCGGCTTTGCCTTTAATATCCGTGATTTTCGCAACTTGACCCGCCGCCGACATTGGGCCGATTTCGTGGCTCTCCGCGTAGGCCGTGAGGCGGTCGAGGCTGGTTTTGCCGATGCCGCGAGTCGGCTCGTTGACCACACGATAAAACGAAACCGTGTCCGCCGGGTTGACGATCAGACGTAGATACGCAAGCACATCGCGGTTCTCTTTTCGCTCGAAGAACGCGAGGCCTTTCACGATCTGGAACGGCACGCCGTGCTTGATGAACGCCGATTCGAGCGAGCGCGTCAGCGCGTTAATCCGGACGAAAATCGCGTGGTCGCGGTAGCGATGTTTCTTTTCCTCGATCGTTTTCTTGATGCGGATGACCACGCCTTCCGCTTCATCGAGTCCGTTCTCGAACGAGAGAATTCGCACCGGTTCGCCACCGGGGTTCTCGGTAATCAGCGACTTCTTTTTGCGGAGCTTGTTGTGCGCGATCAGTGAGTTCGCGGCGGCAATCACGGCTTGCGTGCTGCGGAAATTCTGCTCGAGCGTAATCACCCGTGCACCGGGGAAGTCTCGTTCGAAGTTGAGGATGTTCGTGATGTCCGAGCCGCGCCATCGGTAGACGTTTTGGTCCGGGTCGCCGACGACGCAAAGGTTCGGGTAATTGATCGAAAGTCGGCGTGCGATCTCGTACTGTGCGGAGTTCGTGTCCTGATATTCGTCGATGAGGACATAGCGAAATCGGGCATCGAGTTCGGCCCGCAGTTCCTCGTTGTGCCGAAGTGCGAGCGCGGGCAGGTACAGTAAATCGTCGAAGTCCATCGCGTTCGCGGCCCGCAATCGCTTCTCGTAACCATAATACACTTTCGCCACGGTCTGGCTGAGGAAGTCGTTCGCGGTGCGCTCGAAATCTTTCGGCGTCTGAAGCTGATTTTTCGCTTTACTGATCGCCCCGCCGATGCGTTCCGGCGTAAATTTGACATCGTCCATGTTGAGCGCTTCGAGCGCCTGCTTGACGAGTTTATTGCGGTCGTCGGTGTCGTAGATCGTAAAGTTTTTGTCGATGCCGAGCCGATCGGCATACTGGCGAAGCAGCCTCGCGCCCAAGCTGTGGAAGGTGCTAACGAAGACGCGATTGCCCGGCGAAATCGTCTCGACGCGGTGCCGCATTTCGCCAGAGGCTTTGTTTGTGAACGTGATTGCTAAGATGTTACTAGCGCGAATGCCCTGTTGCAGCAGGAACGCAATCCGCCGCGTAATGACGCGCGTTTTGCCGCTGCCCGCACCGGCCAGCACGAGGAGCGGGCCTTGCGTACATTCGACCGCTTCGCGCTGAATCGGCGTCAGGTCGGACAACAGGTCAACAGACATTCGTAACTCCCGCGGCAACGCGCGAACCGAATCGACGCAAACGAACATTGTACCGAACGAGGTAGCGGATATGGAAATCGTTGGCCTCGGGACGCATATTTTGGACTGCCCGCGCGTGCGGAAACTCATCGACAAACATGCCGAGAAGTTCCTTTGTACCGTGTTCACGGAACGCGAAATGGCGTACTGTGCGGAGCGTACGCACAGCACCGAATACTACGCAGCGATCTGGGCAACGAAAGAAGCGGTGTTTCGGGCGCTCGGTACGAAGTGGCGTCGCGGTGTGGACTGGCGAGATGTCGAAGTCGTTTGTGAATCGTCGATCGAGCCGTACGCCGTGATTAGTGGGCCGACGAAAGATCACTATGAAACCCGTGGCGTCACCGACATTCGGATTTCGTTCTCGTACTCGCGGCTCTTCGTCACGGCGACGGCGATTGCCGTTCGGTGATTGTCATTCGTCCGAGTAGGGCCCGCGAAAATACCACGATTTGTCTGGGATTTGGTACTTCACGATCATGGCGGGGTCCGCGATGGCCGTACCGCCCGCTGCGACCGAACGCATTGCAAAGTCGTGCAATGTCGTCGTGAGCAATGTGCGTTCGACTGGATACGGCGCTTTCCCGGTTGCGAAGAATTCTTCGATCTGGAACGTCAGGGCATCGAAGAATCGTGCGCCGGGCGGGGCTGGTAGCACGAACAACGTCGAATGCGGTTGCGGATCGCCCTTCAGTTTCACGGCAGCGGTAATGTCCGCAACGTATCCCGGTAAATGCAGCAACGTGCCACGAGTTCCGTCAACGTATTCGACCAAAATCGCAGTCGGATTCTCGACGTGATTCCGCGGCGTTCCGTAATCGCGGCTGGCACTTCTCCGTAATGCCGCCTCAGCGAGATCCTTGTTCCACGCGCCGCGATCCCACGCTTTCCAGACGGCATCGCCGGTCAATGTCGTGATCCGTTTTACGCCCGTTTCGCCGCCTTTTCGGCGTTCCATCAGGCATTGCATCGCTTCCATCGCGTGAAAATCGTAGATGTCTAGGTCGGCGTAAAAGCAGACGACCGCTTCCTCGACGGTCGCGCCGAACGGCAGTTCCCACTCGGGGCGACGCCAGGTGACGGGCAGCGACGAACCGGCCATCAAGCCGAAGCCCATCGTCTTGGCCGTGTCGTACATCTTGCGTGCTTTAACGTGATCGTAGGAGAGGTGCTTGTCGACGAAAACGGGAACGCACTTCTTCGACTTCTTGAACACGTCGACGATTTGCTGAAAGAACTCGGCACGTGGGTAAAGAATCTGTTTCCGTTCGTTACGCGGATAATCGCCGTGTTCCACAACCATCAAGACACCGTCGACGTCGAGACCGTTCGCGCCGCCGAGCGCTTCAGCGATTGTCTCCGCAACGGCAACGCCCTTCTTTTTGGCCAACGGGCGGGCCAGATCCTGCATCTTGCCTTCGGCGTGGTACTGATGATTGAATTGGCGGACGACCTGAAACGGCGGTTGGTGGTGTTTGCCATTCACCGTATATCCGTAAACGAAGCGGCCAACGATGTGGTAAGCGTGCGAGAGTTTGTGGTACACGCTATTCACGGCCGCAAGACGCTTCGGCTTCGCGTCTGCGGCACGTGCCGGCCACGCCGCCGCGCCGATCATTCCCACAGTCGTTCCGAGTGCCTCGCGACGATTCATGTGAACCTCAAAATCAGCCTTCGGAGACATCCTTGACGATTTGTCGTGCCAGTTTGTAGGCATTTCGAATGTGCGTGCCACGCAAATCGAGTTGATCTTGCGTAAACATTCGCCCCGCCTCGCAGAGTGGTAAACCCGCGAGTTCAATCGTTAGGGGTAACATTTGCATGAATTCGCGGACGCGCTGTTGGCGAACCTCGGCCGAGTTATCCACAGTCATGGCAAGACTCCCGGTGCAGGTGAAACGGTAATTCTATGATACGTTTTGACGCGGCAAAATCGACGATAGTCCAGAATTGCGCATCGCCTTCGCGGCGCGGCTAAACGCGGATGGCGCGATCTTAACTTCGCCATTGCCTTCCGTCGATTTGCCAGTTCTTTTCAGCGAGTTTCTGGAGGGCTTCGGGGTAGGCTTCGCACTCGGCGGCGAATACTCGTTTTGCAAGCGTTTCGGGGGTGTCGTTGTCTTGCACGGGCACGGCTCGCTGCACGACGATTGGCCCGGTGTCGTAGGTGTCGTCGGCGAAGTGGACCGTGCAACCGCTGACTTTTGCGCCGTATGCCAACACCGCTTCGTGAACGTGATGGCCGTACATGCCTTTGCCGCCGAAAGCGGGTAACAGCGACGGATGCACGTTCAATACCCTTTGGGCATAATCTGCCGGTATGCGAATGAGGTTGAGCCACCCGGCCAGACAGACGAAATCGGGGTGATATTCGCGGATGGCCGCGAAGAGGCGCTCCGAATGATTGCCACCTTTACGCTCGATGATTTGCACGGGGATACCGACGCGTTGTGCGCGGGAAATGCCGAATGCAGTGGGGTTGCTTGAAATTACGCCGACGATTTTCGCGTGCAACCGGCCGTCGGCAATGCGATCGATCAGGTTTTGGAGTGTCGTCCCGCCACCGGAAATACAGACAACCAAGCGCATATTGAACCCCAAGAAGCCGCATCCGCTGCCGGTATCGGTTTTCTGCTGACGCGAGAGATTGCAGTTGTTCTTTCCGACTGTCCTAGAATGGTTTATCCTGAAAGGGAGCGAACTGCACCCTGAATCTTATGGCGGCACGGATGGACGGCATTTTCCCCGAATTGACCCGACGCTTCGAAGTGAGCAAACTTCTAGGCTATCTGAATTTTTCAGACGGCCGACCCGATCCGAAGTTTCGTCGCCTCGTCGCCGACGTGTTTGGCTATCTAGGCGAATGCTCGGACCCGAACCCGTGGCAAACCGTCGCCGGTTGGCTGAAAGCCTCGTTGGACGAACTCGAACGCATCGGTGCGGGTGCGTTCCGCGATGTCTCGCAGGCGCGTGCCGTTCTGATTGCATCTTGCGAATTCGTACCGATCGCCTACCGTGCCCACCACGTGGATTTGCTCGCCCACCAGCCCGATTCGATGTTGTACGTCGCGTTTTTCCTGACGCGAAGTATCGAAGCGGTGTTGCGGGAACGTGCCAAAAGCCCTTCGGATACCCCAGAGAAATTGGCGCAAGCATCCATTTCGACGCTGAACGATTACGTCGGGTATCGCCCGATCGCGCTGCTGGAAACTCGCGCCCAGACGGAGTTTTACCCGCACGAAAAGGTCTGCCCGATCCCAATGTATTTTGCCGGGGTCGGCGTCGCACCGGGGCGTTACTCGGACTTGATCCGCGTTGCGCTTGATTTGCTCGTCACCACCGATGCGAACTTCCACGACGAAGCTGGTTTCGACCCGGCGCGGCTCGACGAACTCGGGATCGATCCCCGTGCGGTCGATCACTTTCACCCCGTTTCCAAGCGGCCAAACCTGCTTTTCGGCGAATGGGATCCGCACCGGATCGACAATCGTGGCAACTATCGCCGATTCGTACTTCGGCAAACGACACTCGATGCGCTGATGCTCTGGATCGATGGCGGGCGGGCGATCGGCCAAACGACGGCGTCGCCATATGCCGAGCGATTGTTCGAGTCGGCGGCCGTGCTGGCGGGAACAATCCTGATGGGCGCGGGTGTCTGCGGATCGGGGCCAACGGTCTACGATTCCTCTGTGACGCTGACGACGCTCGTTCAACGCATTGCCCACTATCGCGATGACTTTTACCGCAAGCTACTCGAAAGCCTGCCCGGCCCGCACGGCGAACGGTTGCGAAGTGAATCGGCGAAGCGGAAACAGCCATTCGCGGGCGTGCGGCAATTCTTGAACCAGTCGATCGCGATGGATCGGGCGACGCACTTGCAGGAACGGCGGCTGGCGATTTTCTTTGCCGCCATGGGCTACGCGAAAGCGGCGAGAGAACGAGCGGCCAAGATCCCCGCACCGTCGGTTCGCTTCGGTTGTGCGATCCGCCTGAACCAGACCGAAGCGGAGTTTGCCGCGAAGGCGGGGCGCACCGCCGATGCCGCTCGGTTGCTCGCGGAAGCGGAAGATATGCTGCGCCGCGGCATCGACTGCGGCGCGCTGATCGACCCGTGGAATATCCTCGGTTATCAGGGTTTGTTCCCGATATTCGCGGGCCGGGAAGATACCGTTCGCGATCCGCGTTCGGAAGAACTGATACTGACTGTGGGCCGTCAGTTCGATCGTTATGCACTCGCGCTGGCGTCCGGAATCGATGCCGGCGAACGCACGCACGATTCGCCGCTCGCGATGGCGATGCGTCGCCTCGCCGATTGGTGGGATGCGTTCGCCACGCCGACTGTCACCGATATGCCTCGGGTGCTCGGTGGCGAGCGAACCGATGCCGCCATTCACGTGGCGAAGGCGCTCGCACTTTGGAAGCAAGCCCCGACGGCGGAGCACGATGTCGGGTTCTGGCGCAAACACCGCGACGGGTTTAACACGCCGGCCGCGTTCGCGCAAGTGATCGAAGCGCTGCTCGACCAGCAAGATTATAAAGGCTCGCTGTCGCTGCTCATGATGTGGCTAAGCGAAGTCGACACGGTGCCGCTGCAAG
>JANXNT010000799.1 GCA_025353985.1 Limnoglobus sp. | reverse complement strand
CCGACAAACTGCGGATCGTGAGCTTGCTGAAAAGCCGTGGGCAGGTTGTGGCCGTCACCGGGGATGGTGTCAACGATGGGCCGGCGTTGAACTACGCCGACGTCGGTTTGGCGATGGGTAAATCGGGCACGGCGGTGGCGAAGGAAGCGAGCGACATCATTTTGCTCGACGACTCATTTACGAGCATCACGACCGCGATCCGCTGGGGACGGGCACTTTACGAGAACATCCAGCGGTTCATTTTGTTCCAATTAACGATCAACGTCGCCGCGCTCGGGTTGGCCGTGCTCGGGCCGTTCATCGGCTTCGAGTTACCGCTGACGGTGATGCAGATGCTGTGGGTGAATCTGATCATGGACACGTTCGCCGCACTCGCGCTCGCCACCGAACCGCCGAACCCGGCGGTGATGTCGCGGCCACCGCGCCGCCCCGATGCATTCATCGTGACTCGCGCGATGGCGATCTCGATCTTCGGCATCGGTGCGATCTTCCTCGGGCTGCTCATCGCGCTCATACTGGTACTACTGTTGCACGGCGAACTGGCAAACCCCGATGCGGCGAGCCACGGTGGCACCGTGCTATTCACGGTGTTCGTGCTGTTGCAATTCTGGAATTTGTTCAACGCGAAGTGCATGAATCGCACCGGCTCCGTGTTCCCCACGCTCGGTAACAACCCAAGTTTCTTGCTGATCGCCGCC
This sequence comes from Limnoglobus sp., assembly GCA_025353985.1. GTDB lineage: Bacteria > Planctomycetota > Planctomycetia > Gemmatales > Gemmataceae > Limnoglobus. The sequence continues at coordinate 1,257 of JANXNT010000799.1, read as the reverse complement.
GCCATTTTCGCCGGGCAAGTGCTGATCGTTCAGTTCGGCGGCAGTGTCTTCCGCACCGTGCCACTGACGCTAAACGAGTGGCTAATCCTCACCGCGATCACGTCGGTCGTGCTTTGGGTGGGAGAAGGCTGGCGACTTCGCGCGTCGGTTTATTCGCGTGCCTCGACCGCGTGAATCGTGTTGTGGATCACGCCGATAATGGCACGGCCATCGGTCCCTTTCACGCGATACTTAATCTCCATGCTCCAGGTTGGGGCGAGGTCGGTGATGTCCAGTTTCACCGTCTTCCCGTCCGCAGACACGGTTGCCTTCGAGACGACGAGTGGCTTCTCACCGACGTGCTTGGAACCGTAGTTCTTCGTGCGGTTCAAGCCCCACACTTTCACTTCGTAGTTCTTCGGGTCGGCCGCATTCTTCGCATCGAGTGCATCCGTAAACGTGAGTTCGACGCCGCCCGTTTTCGCCTTCAACCCGATCGGCAGGTCGGCCGGTTTGCCGGTGTAGCGTACGCGATAGAACCCACCCGGCGCAGTCTGGTTCCCGGCCCATGCGTACATCCCGCAGACGTAAAGTTGCCCATCCGTCGGGTGGAAACGCGGTCGCATAATACCCGTGGGGAACGTCGGTATCGGCAGTGCGCTCACCCCGCCCTGGGCTTGGCCGTTCACCGTTTCGTGCGGCACGATGTAGATTTTCCCGTGCCCATACGATGTGTTCAACAGCGAGCCGTTCAGTGGCCCCCACTTCGTGCTCGTGACCCAAATCAACTCCGCCGGGGAGCGATCCATGTCGTTCGTGATCCAGCAAAGCGGCGGCTTCATCGCGGCATCGGACGTATCGGTAATGTCCGTGTAGCCGTACATGTTGCCGTAAAATCCGCCCTTTGTGACGCGGTTGATGCGGTTTTTTGGCGTCCAGAAACCTTCCTGATCGGTCACAAAAAAGGTGCCGTCCGGGTTCAGGCAGACGCCGTTCGCGGCGCGGAACCCGGTTGCCAGGATCTCAGTAGTCGCGCCGTCTTTGCTGACTTTTAGGAGCGTGCCGTGGTGCGGTATCAGTGCCGGGAGCGCGTGTCGCCCGCTCTTCGCGTAGTAAAAGTTCCCCTCCGCATCGGTCTGTAACCCCATCGCGAATTCGTGGAAGTGCTCGGTCACTTGATGGTCGTTGTTGAAGCATTCATAGAAGTCGGTTTCGCCATCGCCGTTGAGGTCGTTCAACTTAACGATCTGGTCGCGACAGCAAACGAAGATCGCCCCG
>JANXNT010000758.1 GCA_025353985.1 Limnoglobus sp. | reverse complement strand
CCGCTGATGGGTGCCGGCGACTGGAACGATGGCATGAATACCGTCGGTAGCGAAGGCCGCGGCGAAAGCGTCTGGGTGGCATGGTTCCAGTGCGTCGTTCTCGAACAGTTCGCGATACTCGCCGAGCATTTCAGCGATGTCGGCACCGCAGTCCGCAGCCGGGCGAACGCGATGCAGCTTCGCGATGCGGTCGAAACGAACGCGTGGGACGGCGGCTGGTATCGGCGGGCGTACTTCGACGATGGCACGCCGTTAGGGTCCGCCACGAACGACGAATGCCAGATCGACTCGCTCGCGCAATCGTGGGCGGTCATCGCGGGTGGGCAGCACGAACGCGCCGCCCAAGCAATGGACGCCGTGGGTAGCCGCCTCGTTAAACCCGACGATCGGCTGATCTTGCTATTCGAGCCGCCGTTCGACACCGGCCCGTTGCGTCCGGGTTACATCCGCGGCTACGTGCCCGGCGTTCGCGAAAACGGCGGCCAGTACACGCACGCCGCCGCGTGGGTCATCAAGGCACTCGCGGGGCTGGGCCGTGGCGATGCCGCACACGCCGCGTATACGCTCGTCAACCCCGTCGAAATGCCCGTGGAAGTCTATCGCGGCGAGCCGTACGTGGTCGCCGCCGATGTGTATTCGAAGACGCCACACGTCGGCCGCGCAGGCTGGACGTGGTACACCGGTTCGTCGTCGTGGATGTATCGCGTCGGCCTCGAAGACCTCCTCGGACTACACCGTGAAGGCACGCGACTGCGGTTCGACCCGTGCATTCCGGCGAGTTGGCCATCGTTCAAAATGCAATATCGTTACCGCACGACGACGTACTTGATCGAGTGCCAGAACCCGAATGGCGTACAACGCGGAATTGCCACCGTCAGCGTCGATGGAGCATCCGCACAAGCCACAATCGATCTCGTCGACGACGGCGGCCGCCACGAAGTGAAGATCGTTCTGGGGGCGCAAAACGGCTAAACAGGACGGTAAGGACGATCCAGACATGTGCGCGCGATTCACGCTTTCCGATCTCGAAGATCTCGCAACGGCGTTCTCGTTACTGAGCGCGCCGGTTTTAGAGCCGCGGTACAACATCGCGCCTTCGCAACGGGTCGTGGTGGTCGGCCGCAAACCCGATGGTAGTGGGCGCGGCGCGGTGCCGATGAGTTGGGGCTTCGTGCCGCATTGGGCGAAGTCGCCGACCGACGGGCCGCGGCCGGTGAATGCACGTGCGGAGACGATCCAGACGTCGGCACCGTTTCGCGATAGCTTCCGCAGCCGACGCTGCATTATCCCTGCCGATGGTTTCTTCGAATGGCTGAAGGTCGAGCGGAAAAAAGTGCCGTACCTGTTTCGGCCACGCGACGGTGGTTACCTTGGCTTCGCCGGCATCTGGGACATCTGGCAATCGCCGACAACCGAGCCACTTTACACCTGTGCAATTGTGACCGTTTGCGCGAATGCGACGCTTCGCCCGTATCACGAACGCATGCCCGCGATCTTGTCGCCCGCCGACTACGACGCCTGGCTCGATGCCAAAACGCCCGCACACACCGCACACGATTTGCTTCGCCCCGCCGCCGATGATTTCCTGCAAGTGATTGCCGTTAGCCCCGCCGTGAACCGCGCCGCCAACAACACCCCCGAGTGCATCGCCGCACTATAATTGCCTCGGGCGAACGACTTCGCCATCCCAGTCAAACACGATGAAATCGGCTTGTTCGCCAACGGTCAGCGTTGGTACGGGCAGTCGCAGGAGTTCGCGGGTTCGCACAGCGGCCATGTCGATCGCTTCGGCAAGTGTCACGCCTGCCATGCGGACCATGTGGCCGATGCAACTATCGGTGAACGACCCCGACCCCGCAAGGTAAGGTGTGCCGGGCACCACGATTTTGCCGCTCGGCAGCACTTCGAGGTTAGTGCCCCAATCGTTGTAACGCCCCGGTGGCAGACCCGCGAGGTTGCCCGCATCGCACGTGATTAAGATGCGTGCGGCCGTCTTCGCGCGAACGAACGACTGCACCACGGACGCGGGCAGATGGTGGCCATCGGTAATCAGGCTCGCGCACAAACCGTCGTTCGCGAGTTGTTCCCAAATGACATTCTCGTGGCGTGGCAGTGTGGCATGGCAGCCGTTGCCGAGGTGCGTACTCGTCGTGGCACCGGCGGTCACGGCATCGCGAATCTGCGCCCCCGTGGCGGCGGTGTGGCCAATCGCGACAATGACACCGGAGTCGCAGAGTCGCTCGATGAACGCCATCGTGCCTTGGCGTTCGGGGGCGACCGTCACCATGCGAATGCGCCCACCGGCGGCGTCTTGCCAATGGCGGAATTCGTCCCAATCGGGGTCTCGCGTGTGCGCTTTCGGGTGTGCGCCGCGCGGGCCATCGTCGCCGGAGATGTACGGCCCTTCTAGGTGAAACACCGGCATACGACGAGCGAGTTCCGCATCCGCATCGAGTAACTTCGACAGCGTACGAAAGCCATTTTGCAGCGTTTTAGATGAACTCGTAATCAGCGTCGGCGCAAACGCACCGATGCCATGACAGGCGCAAGTCTCGGCAATCGTGCGGATCGCGGCTTCGTTCAAATTCGGCGACACGAAGCCAAAACCGAGGCAGCCATTAATTTGCGGATCGAAGAAACTCGGCGAAATGTATGGCAACGTCGGCGAATTGACCGCAGCCGTCACACTCGCGATGCGGCCATCGACAACATCGACCGCAAGCGGGCGACCCGTGGCATAATGTCGCGCGAGAATGGGCATCGTGAGTCTCAATTAAGAATCGAAAGCAAGAGAGGATTAACAGGATTTCTACAGGATTTTAAGAATGAAATGAAGTGGCTCGCACTCTCAATCCTGTTTCATCTTGTCAATCCTGTCTCGAAAATTCTTACTGCGGATTCGATTCGCATTATTGGTCTTCGCGTTCGAGCCGTAGGCGTTCGCCGGAGGATGTCGCTTCCTGTCGGAGCACTTGGCCCGTTGCGACGGCGACCCAGGTTTTGGCCGTCGATTTGCCTTTGTCGGAGCGATACGCGATCACCCAGCAATCGATCGGCACGCCGTTTTTGCGCGGCAGGGCTTCGGGTTTGTCTTGCACTTCGGCGAGGTACGTGGCGCGCTCGGCCGATTGCGATGCGAAACTGGCGACGGCGTTTCCGGCCTTCTCTTTGAGGATGCCTTTGCCGAGCGCGATCATGGCATCGGCGAGCGGATTGACTTCGTGGATCGTCCAGCGTTGGCCGGGTTGGATGCCGCGCAGTCGGCTAACGGGGAGCAGCGGGTTCAGCACTTGGCCAGCGGGAACGGGCACGGGGTCGAGTGGCTGATCGATGTTGCCGATGTCGGACTTTAAGGTGCAAGTTCCGACGAGTTTCCCGTCGATCACGTTGCCGATCACCGACGCGGTCGCTTTCGCTTCGACGAGCACGACCGGCCCGAGGAGGAGTTTGCCGTGCATCGTGCCGGCCATCGTTTGCCCGCGCAGATCGCCCTCGCGGCCCACCCTTGCGACGATTTCCAGATCGGGAATCGAACAGCGAAAAAACTTGTCGTCGAACTGCAATCCGGTGTATTTACTGCGAAATTGAAAGGTGTTGTCGCTCGCTTCGTAGCGCATCGTCGTCGATAGCGAGCCGATGCGTTCCTCGCCGCGATAGACCGTCCAGCGTGCAGGCACGGCCTGCGTCGCTTCGTCCGAAAGATCGATGAGGATCGACGGCGGCCGCGTGGCCATCCAGTACGGCCACACATCGCGGTAGCCAACGTACCCCATCGTGCCAAGCCAAAACACGATGATGCCCAAGATCGTCCATCGCGTCGGCATGTGTCACCATGTGGCGTGCGAGAGGCCCAGGGTACGACGAAGCGTCGAACCCTGGGCTTTGTTATTTTCACCCTTCATCCCTCATCATTCAGCTTTTTCCTTGTCGTCGAACTTCAAGTTTTCGTTCTCGACTTTGAACTCGGACTTCAAGAGTGTCACCGATTGTTCGCGGGCTTTGCGTAGCGTTTCGCTTTGCAGGCTTTGGTTGACTGCGCCGCTGAGTGGGCCGAAGCTGCTGCCGTAGATCTCGGAGTAGAAGCCGCCGGTGGCGCGTTCGTCGCGGTTGAGTAGCACGGCTACGTAGTAGTTGTCCTTCGGGTTGTCGGTCATAATGAGCGTTGTGCCGAGGGGTTTGTCTTTGGCCGCGAGCAGGTCGGTCGTCATCGCTTGCGTGGGGTATTCGATTTCCTTGCGTGGCGACAGAACGAACTGTTGCACGCCGCCGCCCATCGCGTTCAATCGGCTGATCTTCGAGCTGATGAACGCGACGTCTTCGACGAAGAAATATTGGGCACGGGCCAAGCTTTCTTGCGTCTTGAAATTCTCCGACACGAACGTCGTTTGCACGTCGCGTGTGACGCGGTCGACCGCCCCTTGTTGCCCCATTGCCTTCTCGGCGACGAGCCTGTCGTCGAGCTTCTTGCGCAAATCATCGGCACCGGCCTTGGCCAGTTCGCGGGTCTTGAGGTGTCGCCATACCGCTTCGACTTTCGCTCGAATTGGCGTCAGTTCGCGAGGTTCCTTCGACTCAATATCATCGGTTCGCCAAACGACGTACGATGGCTCGCCCTCTTTCAAGCTGAAGAAGTCCATGCCGCGATTCTGCTCGGGGAACGGCTTCGGATTGAAGAACGTCAGCGGGATCGCTGCGCGTCGTCCGCTCGGGTCGGCTTCGAAGAAGAGACTCGGCCCGAACTTCAGTGGCACCGTGCTCGGGTCGCGACCGCGATCGAGCCTCACCGCGAGCGGTGCCAAGCCTTCGTCGCTATCGATGGAGAACATGTCGCGGAACTCTTTCGAGGCTCCGGACTTCACGCCGCGCGTCGTCAGGTATTTGTTCAAATACGTGCGGGCTTCGGATTTTTCCTTGTCCTTCTTCGCACCGAGGCGGCCGAGTTCGATCTGGAACTTGTTCACGTCTTCTTCGGCTTTGGTCCGCGTCAGTGCGGCTTGCACTTCGACTTTGAGTTGATTGCGAACGACCGCGAGCGGCAGTGCGTCCGGCATGCGTGCACCGGCGACGATCGTAGTGGCGAGAATCGAATTGCCCCCCACTGTCGGCGACGCGAACAGCGACGCGAACACACGGGCGCGTTCCTGGCGGTCGGCGGCGGCGACTTGTTCTTCGAATATCAAAGGCATCGTGAATGGCCCGCTACGGGACAACATGCTACCGGCGGCGGCGGCAGCAGCGGATACGAGGTTCGCCGGGCGCATCACCGAGACATCGGCGGCGGCCGGTTTGCCGAACGAGCTGGGGAACCAGTTGTTATCCGTGGAGACGACCGACGCGGTTTTGAACTTCGTGTACGCGGCTTGCAGCGAAGGATCGGCGGCGGTGGCGATGACGGCAGTGGCGATTGGGCCTTCGAGGCCGCCCATGCCGATCGGGTACAACCGGAAGCCGATCTCGGACAATTTCAGCGTCTCTTCGCCGAGTGTTTTGAAGAACGGCTCGTCGCCGGTCACTTCGAGCCAGCCCATTTTCAGCTTGCGGGGTTCTTTCAAGCCGGGCTTTTCGAGCGTCGGGTTCGGCTCGTCTTTGCGGTACTTGTCGAACAGCACTTGCAGTTCGGATTCGCTCGGCGCGCCCTGTACTTTGTCGAGGTAGTTCGCGGTCGGTACTGTCATCACGGCGAACAGCCCGGCGTCGCACTTTTCGCGATAGTGTTGGTATGCTTCGTACGGCGTGGCGAACGCTTGCACGGCGGGCGAACCGGACTTGCCGATGACTGGCCCGAGTACGACGGTCATTGCGGATCGTACGCGGAATTCATCCGCGAGTGCGGCCATTAAACTTTCCCGACTGAAGCCGCTACGGTTAGCTTGGAAGCCCTTTTCGATTTCGACGAAGTCGCCGTTCTTCAGGCGGCCGGAGAACTCTTTTTGCAGCATTTCCGGCACTTCGCCCAGTGCCATCGTGATGCCGAGCTTGTCCGCTTTCCGCAACCAGAGTTCGAACTCCAGCCGTTCGCTGTTCGTCTTCAAGTTCGGCAAATTGTTGAAGTAACCGTAGCTGCCCATCGTGGCCGCGCTGCTGTCGAGGTCCATCAGCGACATCGCCGATTGGGCGAGCGTTTTATCTTCGTTACCCGCGGCGCTGCCGTCGTTCAGGAGTTTGCTGAACGAGGCACGCAGATCGCTAATGGAACGCTGTTGGAACTGCGTGACCATGTTCCGATCGACGTTCGGGTTGTTCTGAATGAATTGCATAATCTGCGGGTCGATGTACGACGTTTGCCGCGTGCTCAGGAGTTTCTGGAAGGCTTCCTTCGAGGCGACACTCGTACGGGTGATTCCTTCCCGAATCGATTCCGCGAGATTGTTCGTGGCGGCCCCGTTCGCTTGTTGCATAAATTGGTTGGCCATTGCCCGCCCGTCATCGTGGCGATACAAATCGGAGTCCATGAACTTCCGACCATCAATGGTGGCGACGACGGCCTTCCCGGTGCTTTGCTGACTTTTGATCCATTGGGGCAGCCAGTGGAACAAGTCTCCCTGTCCGACTTGGAAGACGAACATCACCATAATGAACGCAGTCAGCACGGCGAAGAACGATTTTTGGTTTCTTCGGAAGACATCGAACGGATTATAAGCCATTGTCCAGCCTCGAGTTGCGTCGGGGTCGCCGTTATTCGGCGGGGTCGTATGTCTTGACGGGGTTCGTAAGCATGTAATAAGTGTGAGGTGTGTTCCGCCCTCACCGCAGCACTCCGATTGTATGACTTTCGCGGGTCGCAACAACCGCAACAGGGAGTTTCTAACGGTGCCTACCCCACGCAAGAAGCCGACCACCGATGCCGACGCATCGGTTCCGAAGAAGGCTCCAGCGAAGCCCCGCAAGGCCGCTGCGAAGAAGCCGACGACCAAAGCGGCGACGTCCGAAACCGGCGTCGAACCGGCGGCGGCACGCCGTAAGCGCGCACCCATCCCGACCAGCGGCGGCACCGATCCCGGCCCCGCTACGGGCCGCAAGTACGACCTCGTCATCGTCGAATCGCCTGCCAAAGGGAAGACGATCAACAAATACCTCGGCAGCAGCTACAAGGTGCTCGCCAGTTACGGACACGTCCGCGACCTCGCTACCAATAAGAAGGGCATCACCGGCGAGGAGATCGCCGGTATCCGCATCGACGACAAATGGAAACTGCGTTACGTCGTCGACGCCGGTAGCAAGAACAAAAAGAACCGCAAAGGCCGACGTACCCAACGCGACATTTTGGACGAACTCCAAGCCGCCGCGTCGAAGGCCAACCGCGTTCTGCTTGCTAGTGACCCCGACCGCGAAGGCGAGTCGATCGCGTGGCACATCGCCGACGAACTCAAGCTCAACCCGGCGACGACGTTCCGCATTCGTTTCAACGAAATTACGAAGACCGCCATCCAGCAGGCGCTGACGCAGATCGAACAGATCGACATGGACCGCGTTCGGGCGCAAGAAGCACGCCGGGCGATGGACCGCGTCGTCGGGTTCCCGCTGTCGAATCTGCTTTCGGACAAGGTCACGCACGGCCTCAGCGCCGGTCGCGTGCAGTCGGTCGCCGTCAAGGTGATCGTCGATCGCGAGGCGGAAATTGCGGCGTTCCGCACCGAAGAATACTGGAACATCACCGCGCTACTCGCGCCGCAAAACAGCGGCATCAAGTGGAAATCCGACCCGCTCAAGAGCAAGATTTTCGCGAAGAAAAAGGGCGAGAAAGCCGAAGCGGAAGTCGTCAAAAAACCGGCACCCGGCGCGGCCGAAGTCGAAGGCGATGTCGAACCCGACGAAGCCGACGTGGCGACGCCCGGCGATGACGTACCGGTGACAGCCGCCCCCGCAAAGATGGGGCTGCCGAACCCGCCCGACGGTTCGTTCCTTTCCGAATTGGCGAAGTGGAACGGCAAAGATCCCATCGTGACAACCGAGGCCGAAGCCGACGCGATTGCGAACGCGCTGAAGGGCGTGCCGTATATTATTTCGAAGATCGAACAGAAGGACCAAACGCAACGCCCGCGGCCCCCGTTCACTACGAGCACACTGCAACAAGATGCGAACATCCGCCTGCGATTCACGACGAAACGCACGATGGATGCCGCCCAACGGCTGTACGAAGGCGTCGCACTCGGCGGCGAAGGCCAAGTCGCGCTGATTACCTACATGCGTACTGATAGTACGCGGGTTTCCGCCGATGCACTGACCGCCGTACGCACGCACATTCAAGCGGCTTACGGCGATAAGTATCTGCCCGCGAAACCGAACTTTTACTCTTCTGGCAAGAGCGCACAGGAAGCCCACGAAGCGGTTCGGCCGACCGATTCGACGATGACGCCCCAACGGGCGCAAACGCTCGGGTTGGGCGGCGACCAACTGCGGTTGTACACGCTGATTTATAACCGGTTCGTGGCGAGCCAGATGACGAACGCGCTGTTCGCCGTCACCCGCGTTGAGATCACGGCGGGACCGGGGTTGTTCCGCGCCACAGGGCGGATTCTGAAGTTCGACGGTTACCGCAAAGTGCTGCCACCGGGCAAGCAAGAAGACACCGAACTGCCGAACCTCGCCGAGAAGCAAACGCTCGACGCGCTCGATCTGTTCGAGTCGCAGCACTTCACGCAACCACCGCCACGGTTCAACGAAGCGTCGTTGGTGAAGAAGCTCGAAGAAGAAGGCATCGGCCGTCCGAGTACCTATTCGAGCATCATCCAGACGATCCAAGATCGCGGCTATGTGGAGCAGAAGGAACGCCGGTTCTATGCCACGGGCATCGGCATCGTCGTGACGAAGTTGCTCGTCGAACACTTCCCCGCCGTCATGGATCTGAAGTTTACGAGCCACTTCGAGGAAGAACTCGACGAGATCGAAACGGGCAAGTGCAAGTACGAAGACGTTCTCACCGAGTTCTGGGGGCCGTTCTCGAAGAGCCTGGCACTCGCCAAAGAGAAGATGCCGGTCCAGAAGGCCGTCGAAACCGGCGAGAAGTGCCCCGATTGCGGCAAGCCACTCATCACGCTCATCAGCCGTAAGACGAAACGGCCCTTCACGGGGTGTAGCGGGTACCGCGACGAATCGGCGTGCCGTTACATCAAGCCGGGCGAAGGCGAAGAAGCGCGGCCGAAGCCCGAACTCACCGACATCGCCTGCCCCAAATGCGGCAAGTTCATGTTCAAACGCGTCGGCAAGACCGGGCCGTTCCTCGGCTGTAGCGGTTACCCCGAGTGCAAGACGACGATGAACTTCGACGCACAAGGCAAGCCCGTGTTGTCGTCGGTCGAAACCGATTACAAGTGCGAAAAGTGCGGCAAGCCGATGGCGAAGAAGGAAGGCAGCCGTGGGCCGTTCCTCGGCTGCACCGGCTACCCGAAGTGCAAGAATATCGTCGACATCGACGCAAGCGGCAACCCCGTCAAACCGGTCGACATCGGCGTGAAGTGCGAAAAGTGCCAAAGCCCGATGACGATCAAGAAAGGGCCACGCGGGCCGTTCCTCGCCTGCAGTGCCTACCCGAAGTGCCGCAACTCCAAGAACCTCACCGACGAGATGAAGGAGCAGTTCAAGGAATTCATCCCGAAACCGGCACCGAAGAAGGAGATGCCGAACGTCGAGATCCCCGACCTGTGCGGCGAATGCGGCGGCCCGATGCGCCTGCAAAAGTCCCGCTTCGGCGGACGGTACTTCCTCGGCTGCTTGAATTACCCGAAGTGCAAAGGCACCGGCAAAGTCTCGCCCGAACTGGACGAGAAGATCAAGCTCGTGGAAGCCGCCACCGCCGCTGCCGCAATGGCGACGCCAGTCGAGGTTTAGTTTGAATGTAGTAGGCACATTCCATGTGCCGTTCGTCAACAACTGCGGGTCGTGGTGAGTCCGCGAAACACGACGGTTCCTGTGCCCGGAATGAACGTTTTGCGTCGCGTCTCGAAGACTCGCCGCGACTCCCTCGCTGGCGCTTTTTGAAGTTGCGCGGTTTAGCCGCGCCGCGTAGGCTTTGCGAAGCGCGGGGCGGAAACTCTCGAAACCAACGTCCATAAACCGACATTTCCGAGCCGATTCCCCGCAAGGGGTCGGGTGTCAAACTCTCGCCCGTTATCACGATCCTGCACACTTGCAAAGTCACGACTGTGTGGTTGCGCATCACCCGACCCCTTGCG
>JANXNT010000757.1 GCA_025353985.1 Limnoglobus sp. | reverse complement strand
ACGCGAACACGACCGAGCTAAGTGCGGCATCGTCTTTGACTTTGCTTTCCGTCACGAACGGGATGCGGGCGACGGGCGTCACCAGATACGTGTTGCCTTGTTTCCGAAGCACATCGACCGCCAATTCAACTTGTGGCGGTTGATCTTCGGTCACGGTAACGAGGATCGATCGCGTCGATGACACCCCATCGTCATCGACGAGGACGATCTCGAATTCGGTCGTTTGTAACGGTCGGTCCGCATCGCGGAACGCAATCGAAAACCGATCCCGCGCATCGCCTTCGGGTTTCAATTCGAGTGCTTCCACCGTACCGGCTGCGAGGCCCGGAATTTTTCCAACTTTCGGGCGAACGAGCACCTTCTGAAGTGGCTTGTCGGATTGCCCTTTCAGTTCGAACTCGGTGCCCTGAATGATCGAGAACACCGACTTGTCGCCGGTGAGTGACAGATCCTTGTCACCGATGAGTTGGCGGAGGCCTTTGAGGTCGGCGAAGTTTTGGCGTGGGGCTTTCGGGTCGGCACTCGCTTCGCGAATCGGCGGGGCGTGGTACAGGTACGCGGGCTGGAGTTCGGTGCGGGTGAGTTTGGCGAACATCGGTGGCGGCACGAGCGTGACGACCTTCGGCATCGAAGCAAAATCCGCAGCGCGAACCGCGAATCGGATCGACTCTTTCAACCCCGAAATTTCGCCGACGAACTCGTTGTTGGCTTCGCGATTCAGGTTCACTCGGCCACCGGTTTTGATGCCGTTATATGACAGGCTGACCGCCTCCGGAATGTCCAGTTTCCGCAGCATTCGGCTATATTTCGGGTTCGTCACGAGCAGTTCGAGTTTCTCGAACACCATACGAACGCTATCCGTATTCGCGGCCAGCGCTTCGATGCGGTCGGCGTCCCAATTCTGGGCATCAACAGGGAGCGGTTTGCCGTCGTTACCGACAATGGCGGGCGTGATGACAACCGGTGTGAATCCGAGCAGTTTCGCGTTAAGGTCCGACCAGCCGAGTGGCCGCCAACCGTGTATCGCGCTGCGGTCGACCATCACCCACTTGTAGGCCCGCGTGCGGACTTTCGGCGAAGCGGCATCTTTGCCGATCCGCATTTCGCTGTTCGGGAAGCCGACGAATTCGAGGTGCGCTTTCCGTGGCCACGGCGTGTTGCGAAGCAGCAGGTTGCGTTCGCCCCAAATCGCCGCCACGTCGCCGAAGTCCGCCGAGAACCGCTTCACAGAAACTTGACGCGTGACAATCGAGAAACCGACGAACGCGGCGAGCAAAATCCCGAGGGCGAAGCCGACGAGCAGCACCGCCTTCCACTTCAGACGATACCAGTTGAACACCGAACTCACAGGCACCAACGCCACCCGTTCGCGGGCTTCATCGATCGTTTGTCGGATCATCGTTTCGGAGTAACCGAACGATTTCATTTTGCCCACGTCGGCGAGTTCGACGGCGGTAATCAAACGGTCCCCGAGGATTTCCGGGAAGCGCTTTTCGAGGACGAGCGCGAGTGCCGGGTAGGAGAACGACTTCGTCAAACGGAACGCGAGCCGCGTAACCAGAATGCCCAACAGCAGCACGCCGAGCGCGACGAGCGCGACCGCACGGAGTGCCTTCGGGGCATCGAGAACCCAGTCGAATGCGGTCGCGCGGAATACGCCATAATCGAGCGCCATGCCGAGCCAAAACCAAAGGATGACGAACAGCCCCGCCGTCAGCAAGCCATCGCTCAACACGTACTGGCGGATGCCAGAACGGAGTTGTTCGAGCGGGTGAACGATCTTTGCGTCCACGCCGGTGTCTTCAGTTTTTGTTGCGGTCGAGGCAGCCATTTTCACTTGTCTTGTAGTCGAAGTCGTGAGACTTCGGTTTTGTGGAATCGGTAGTCGAAGTCGTGAGACTTCGGTTACGCTAACCGAGTCGTTTTGCGAACCGCCCATTCGATAGCGAGCAAGCCAATCGCGGCCACGAGTAAATAACTGATGTTCACCACCGCACTCGTGAACCAGCTCGTCATCCACGATGGGAGCGAGAACGGCGTGTCCCACAGGTCTTCGACCGGGCCGCGGTTGCGGAACTCTTTCCGGTCGGACTTGATGCAATACGGGATCAGTCCGAGCTTCTCGCGTTCGGCGATTTTGAACGCCAGCTTCACGCGGGCCGGGTCGGTGGCGCTCCCCTTCAGGCGTTCGAATACGCCCGGCTCGGTGATCTTCGCTTGCACGTCTTCGAGCGTGTTCGCCGCGCTGATGAGCGCATTGAAATCCGGGCGGGCGTTATCGAGTTCGGGGTCCGATTTTCGCACCATGAACTCACCGGAGATCGTATCGCCGGGGCTATCGGGAATGTCGACGACGACCTTGTATTTGAAGTCGCCGGGCGGGAACAGCTTCGGGTCCGCGAGCACTTGTGCGGTGTAGTAACCATCGAACCTCGATGCGCCTTTCTTCGAGGCGAGCGGGTACGGGCCGAACTTCTTTTTCGAAGTGCCATCCGAATCGAGTTGCTCGACGATGAACTTCGGGCTGATCGCATCGGGCAGGTACGGCCGACTGTTCGGCGCGAGTAACCGCGTCTGCACGCGGATCATCGAACCGGATGTATATTCCTTGTTTACCAGCACTTGACCGCGGAACGATTGCACGTTTCGCCGTGCGGACGACATATTGCGGGCGAGGCGAATCCAGAAGCGATCGAAGTAATTCGGGTCGACCGCCCGCGTTCGCCACATCTGCCCCCACGCCAGGAACGCCGTGCGACCGCGGCCCGGTTGGTTTGCCACGAAGTACGGTTTCGCCTCCGCTTCGCCACGCTCGTTCACGTCCAGAATTTCCATCAGCACCGCCGCGCCGGGCTTCGTCGCCTTCAGCGGATAATACGAGAAGAAGCCGTTCTTGGGGTTCAGGTTCTTCTTCTGGTCCGCATCGGGCACGTACTTGTCGCGACCGGTGAAGAAGCGTTCCCATGGAGCTGCGCTCGCGCGCCGAACGCCAGACGCAGTTGTTCATCGAAACGCCCTACCGCAACGCGGCGATGCTCGACGCGCTCGTGGCCGCTTGCCAGGGCGCGACGCTGGTCTGCGTGGCGACCGATCTGAGCTTGCCGAGCGAAACGATCCGCACGCAAACGGCGTCGGCGTGGAAAGCCCAGCTCGGCGCCGGCCGCGCGCCGGATTTCCACAAGAAACCGACGGTATTCCTGCTGCTGGCGAGCTGACAGCGTGTGGCGGGCCGCCAATCCCGCCGGCGTTTGCTCGCGCAGGAAGCGCACCGTAGGTCGGCTACCGAGCCGACAAGCGCATGCGCCGACGCGCCGCCTACTCCTGTCGGCTCGGTAGCCGA
>JANXNT010000748.1 GCA_025353985.1 Limnoglobus sp. | reverse complement strand
GAAACCGCCACGGTGGCCGTCCACGAAAACGGCGGCGTGGTGCGGTTCCCCGATACGCACCTCGGCGGGTTGTATCGGCTCGCGGAGGGGGCATCGCCCGGTTCGTACCTCGCCGTGAATGTCCCCGAGACGGTACCCGGCGGCGGCTCCGAATCCGATTTGCGCCGCATCAATCCGGAGGTGCTGACGGCAATTCACCCGACGATTCAGGTCGTTCGCGACATCGAACAAATCGCGCAAACGAGTAGCGATGGTACATCGGTCGTCATCGCGCCGAAGCCACACGGGCCTTCGCTGGCAAGGATATTCGTGCTGTTGACGCTCGCCGCATTCGCGGGGGAACTCATCCTCGCGTGGCGACTCGGGCCGGCACGGTCGGTCGTCGCGAATGGCTCGCCACCCGAAATATCGCGAGGCATCCGTTGGGCGAAAATCATCGGTTGGCCGTTGTTGTTCGTGGCCGCTGCGGTAATTGCCACGAGTTTGCACGGGTTGTGGTCGGGCGAATTCCTCGGCTACATTTCGCAAGAACATCGACACCTCGTCGAGCGCGTGGCGGGGCTGCCTGCCGCCGAAGCCGGTGAAGGAACACGCTGGCGTTTGGAGTCGTCGCCCGCACTTTCGCGATCGCCGAAACTCGACCACCGGCTACTCGGCGGCCTCGCGGTCTCTGCGTTCGCCATCGTCGTTTGGCTGTACCGCAAAGAAAGCCGCGCCACCGCCGGTTGGCGCAGCGTCGCGTTACCCGCCGGGCTGCGGCTGTGTGCGTACCTGCTGGCCATTGTCGTGCTGTTGCCCCAATTGCGCATCGCTTTCGACCGCGAAGGTTGGCCTGACATCGCGATCCTCATCGACGACTCCGCAAGTATGGCACACCGCGACGATCTTCGCGATCCGGCGATCCGCGCGAAGGCGGACGAACTTGCGAAACTATCGGGCGTCGAACTGCCGCAACGAATCGAACTCGCGAAGTGGCTGCTTTTACGGCCCAATTGCGATTGGCTGACGAAATTGCTCGTCGATAAGCAGTGGAAAGTCCATCTGTTTGCGGTATCGGATCAAACGCGATTTCTGGCGAGTGCCAACGATGCGAAGGAACGTGCAGCCGTGGCGACGGCCATCGAGGGCGTTACCGCGAAAGGCGAATCGAGCCGGTTGGGCGACGGCGTCCGCTCGGTGCTCAAGACCTTCCGTGGTAGTTCACTTGCGGCGGTGATCGTGTTGACCGATGGCGTGACAACGGCGGGCGACGACTTGCCGAAAGCGGGCCGCGAATCCGCACAGGCAGGGGTGCCGCTGTACCTCGTCGGCTTCGGCGAAGCCAACGATCCGCTCGATCTGAGCATCGGCGATTTACGGGCCGACGACACGGTCGTGAAAAACGACGAACTCCTGTTCGAGGCACGCCTGACCGTGCGTGGCGTGGGTGTGCCGAAGGCGGTAAGGGCAACACTTTCGGAGAAAGTCGGCGACACGCTCATCCCGCTCGACGAAGCGAACATCGTGCCCGATGCGACGGGGAAGCCGGTCGCGTTTCGGCTACGGCACACGCCCACGCAACCCGGCGAACGCACGTACATCATCGAGGTTCCCACCGCTTCCGGTGAAGCCGAAACCGCGAATAACCGCATCGAGCGACAAGTCGTTGTCACCGAGAATCCAAAGATCCGCGTGCTGTACGTCGAAGGCTATCCACGCTACGAATTTCGCTTTCTGAAAGTGCTGCTCGAACGTGAAGTCGAACCGGGCAGCAAGTGGAAATCGATCGAACTCAGCACGCTGTTACTCGATGCCTCGAACGATTACGCCACGACTGACCGCAGCGCGATTCGGAGTTTCCCGACGCGGAGCGAACTGTTCGGCTACGACGTCGTCATCCTCGGCGACTTCGATCCATCGCGTTTGCCGCACGCCGAACGCACAGTGCAAGACCTCACCGATTTCGTGAAACAGCGTGGCGGCGGCTTGTTGTTCATCGCCGGGGAACATGCCTCGCCGAGTGCGTTTTTCGCCACGTCACTCGCCGCGGTGTTGCCGATCGCGCCAGTCAACACAGAATCACCCGCAATATCCACCGAAGAAAAGCCGATTCCCGCCGGTTATCGGCTACAACTGACGCCGGCGGGGCTGGGGCATCCGTTGTTCCAGTTCGCCGACGGCGACGTCGAAAGCAACAAGATTTTCTCGAACTTGAAGCCGCTATTCTGGAACGCCGGAGGCTACGTTCGCAAACTCTCCGCCGAAGTTCTGGCGGTCCATCCCGAGCGGATGGCCGAAGGCGCGACCGGCGAAAATCACCCGCTCGTGCTCCAGCAATTTTCCGGCACGGGCCGCGTGATCTTCTTCGGATTCGACGAAACGTGGCGCTGGCGGTTCCGACGCGACGAGGAACATTACAACCGCTTCTGGCGGCAAGCGATTCGCACACTGTCGCGTAACCGCGTTTCCCGGCTGGAAATTAAGACCGACAAGCAGACGTCGTATCGCCGCGACGAACCGATTCGCGTGACGGTACGCTTCCCGGATGATGCCCCGGCCCCCGAAGCCACGACCGTGAAAGTGCGGATCGAACGGGCCCCGCTTCGATTCAAAGATGGTTCGCCGCCGATCGGCGATAGCGAAACTCAGACGATGCCACTGAGCAAAATCGAAGGCAGTCGCGGGACATATCAAGGCACGCTCGCACGCACCCCGGAGGGTGAATATCGCTTCCGCCTGACCGAACTCGAATGGCCCGGCACCGCGCCGAAAGCCGAAGCGAAGGTACTGCCGCCACCCGGCGAGCGGACGCGCCTAGAAATGAACGTGGCCGACATGACCCGCGCTGCCGCCGAATCTCGCGGCAAATTTTATACGCTACTCGACTACGAGAAACTGTTAGACGAACTACCCGAAACGACGCGACTGCCACTGAACCAACCGTGCCCGCCAGTGCCAATTTGGAACCACGCGGTTCTGTATGCGTTACTGCTGATGCTGTTCGCGGTCGAGTGGGTTTTGCGGAAGCGCGAACGACTCTTATGATGTTCTGAGCTAACGCTCCGGGAGTATCGCCGATGCCCCTCGTTCTTCGACCGCCGGGTTATGCTGCACCGCCGCTTACCGAGCGATTGCGTTGGTTGGGTCGGACGCGCCGATTGGTTCGCGTGCTTACCGGCACTTTCGCACTCATCGCCTGGCTCGGCTTCGTTCTGGCACTCGTTTGCGTGCTCGATATTGCCTTGAATCTCCATACATCGCTACGGGCCATCGGGCTGCTCACGCTACTTGTCGGCAGTGGCGTTCTGTTCGTTCGCGGCATTGTGCGGCCGAGTCGCGAATCCGTGCGGCCACTTCGCATCGCTCACATTTTGGAATCGCGGTTCCCGTCGCTCAACGATGCGCTTGCCAGTGCGGTGTCGTTCCAGGATCGCACGGAGACGCCCCGCGACCGCGGCGAAAATTCGTTCCGACGTGCCGCAATGAAGCGTGCCGAACACCTTACCGATGATTGCGATACGCAGTCGATTATTCCCACGGGGAAGTTGTGGCGGGCAGTCGGGCTGATGCTCGTGGGCTTGCTCGCACTCGGTGTGGTGATGCTCGTGTACGGTAATCGCGCGGCCCACGCGGGGGTGCGATTATTCGACCCGTACGGCCAACACGCATGGCCACCACGCACGACGATCGAACTCCTCAAACCCATCTCGTTGCTCGCACGTGGCGAATCGTTGACGGTACAATTCCGCGTCCGCGGCGAAATTGCCGATGATGCCGCGATTCAACTCCGCATGGCAAACGGCACGATTCAAACCGAGCGAGTGCCGTTGATTCTCGAAGGCGATGCTGCAAACGGACGCATCGTTCTCTGGCCGGATCGCTTGGTGGAGACGTTCGAATTTCAGGCGACCGCAAACGATGCGGTTAGCGTTTGGCAACACGTCGAAGTCGTGTCGCCACCGAAGTTGATGTTGCTAGACGGTCGGCCATCGCCGCAAATCCGACTGACGTACCCGCGCTACACGGGGCAGCCCGCGCAAGACCTTCCCGATGGCACCGGCATTGTTACTGGCGTGTCGGGCACGCGAATTCAGCTTCGTGCGAAGGCGGATCGGCGAATACGCACGGCGGTGCTGCGCTACCAAGGCGACACGTCCGCGAACCAGATGGCCGCCGCGGTCGCGCCGATTGCGGCAACGAACCCGTTCGCGATGGTCGGTAGCCAACTCATCGCGGATCGCTTCCTCGAAGATCTTCCACTGCAAATATACGGCTCCGAGGGCCAACTCCTGGAGGCGGAGTTCGCACCGCCGCTAAACGGAATCTACGCGCTACGCTTCACCGACGAACGCGGCCTCACCGGTACGCGGCTCATCGAAATTTCGACCACACCCGACCCCGCGCCGATGGTGACGATCGACAAACCGCGTGCGGGGCAAGACCCGTTGTTGCTGCTTCCCACCGCGAAGTTGCTCGTTCGCACCCGTGCCGACGACCGCACGTTTGCCGTCCGCCAACTGAATTGGGAACACCGTAGTGGCGAGGAACCGTATCGCGTTTGGCCCGCGATCGATGCGGAGCGGAACGCGATCACACTGCAAGCGGTGGTCGGCACCGTCACGGCAACGATTCGCCCGCAACCGCAGGTTCTCGAAGACGAACGTGTCGTGTCTATCTCGCAATTCGCGAATTCCGCCGGCAAATCGCCCGCCGATGGCGACGTGATTTTCCTGCGAGCAATGGCGACCGACTGGGACGATTACTCGATCGACAAAGCGCCAGGCCGAAGCCCGGAAGTCGAAATTCGCATCTTGTCCGCGGAGTCGATGAAGGCGTGGTTGCAACGGGAAATCGTCGCACTTCGGCCCGAACTGGCGCGGGTTCGCGATTTGCAACTCGATGCGAACGCGAAATTAACCGAGGCCCAAAAGGCACTTCCCGCCACCGATCCGCTCGACCGCGCCGAGCAAGCGCAGCGTATGGCACGTGCCGCCGTTGCCGATCCGCGTGCCGGTTTGAAAGCGAAAACCGAACGATTACGCGATGTCGTTCGACGCAACGCATTGCCGAACTCCGCCACAACGGAGCGCGTCGAATCGCTGGCCCGCACGATGGAGGAACTCGACAACCGCTTCATGGAAGCGATCGAACCCGAGATCGCAAACGCCAAACGCACGGCAGGGACACCCGCCGCAAACAAAGCGATCGAGGCCGCGAAGAAGAATCAGAAGTCAGCGCTCGACCGTTTGAATACGGCCATTGAAGACCTCGAACCATGGGCGAGCGCGAACGAACTTCGCAGTGATATTCGCACGCTGAAGAACGCCATCGAACGAACCGTGGCCGATGCCGCAAAGCAAGCCGAACGCCGACCGGCGGGCCAAGCCATCGACAAGCTGACGCCCCAAGATCGCGTCGGCATCGAACGTTCGGCGGCCGAGTTAGAGAAAGCGGCAAGCGATGGAGCGAAGGCAATTTCCAAAACCGAACGGATCGCCGAAGAGAAGCGTCAACAGGCGGCGGGATTGAACGCACTCGCGGACCAAAAGAGCCGCGATGCGAAAACGCAACCGGAGGCATCGGCACTTCGCGAGAAGGCCAAACAAGCCGAGGCGGAGGCCAAGGCACTCGATAAAGCGGCGGAGACAGCCGGGAAGCGTGGGTTGGTTGACGACCTGCGAAATGCCGCCGATGCCCTACGCCGCAACCGCCCCGGCGAAGCGGGGGTGGCCGCACAGAAGGCCGCCGATCGTTTGGAGAAGATGACGAAGGCACTTTCCGACGAGAAAGCGGAATCGGTCGATGAGCTTGCGAAGAAGCGAAAACAGGAAGGGACCGAGATCGATTCGCTGATGGCGCAACAAGAAGAGCTTTCGAAAAAGATTACCGAAGCCGGTGGCAAGACCGATCCCGCCGAGCGAGCGGAATCGTTGAAGAAATTAGCCGAAGAGCAAAATCGGTTATCGGAAAACGTCGAGAAACTCTCGCGGAAACTGCAACGCGAAGGGGCGACCGATTCGGCGGAGAAATTGCGGAAGGCGACCGAGAATATGCAGCAAGCCCGCGACGAACTCAACGAGGGACGCGCCCCCAACGAGGAACTGAACGATGCTCTCGACCGGCTCGATGATGCGAAGCAATCGCTCGATACGGAGCGTGCCAAGGATGCCGAGCAACTCGAACGCGAGAAGCGCGAGCAACTCATCGAACCGCTACGGGCGTTTCTCGAAAAGCAGAAGGCCGCCATAGCCGAGTCCGAGCGATTGACCGATGCCGTCGCGAAGGCGAAGAAGTGGGAACGCCCGATTGTCGCCAGTTACTCATCGCTTGCGGACCAGCAAAAAGCACTCGCCGCGGAAGTCGTACGCTTCGCCGAAACGAAACTCGAAAAGCAAAAAGTCTTCGAACGAATGCTGCAACAAGCCAGCGAGAATATGGCGAAGGCGGCAACGCGAATCGAAGAGCGCAAAGCGGATGCGCTCACCGCCGATCCGCTCGCATTCGAGCCAGAAACCGAACGCGCTGCCGATGAAGACGCCCGTCGCCCGATGCGACTTGCGCTACGCCGTTTGCAACAAATCGTCGATTCGCTAAAAGAGCCAGATAAGCCAAAACCGCCGATGGCCGCCTCGCCACCGAAAGACGGCGATGCGAAACCGCCGCCAGCCGAAGGCGCGCCGCCGGGCGATGGTCTGCCCCCGCTCGCGCAACTCAAGGCGCTTCGAGATTGGCAGAAGGAAGTCAACGCGATGACCGAAGAGTTCGCGAAGTTACACCCCGACGCAAATAAATGGACCGAAGACGAAGTCGCTGAGTTGAAGAGCCTCGAGCAATCGCAGAAGGATATCGCCGAATTATTCGAGCAACTATCCGCTCAGTTACAGCGCACCGAGGAGCAGCAATGATGCGTTTCATATGTGCGATTTTCGGCATCGCTGTGAGTGCGATGTCGCTTACGGCAGGTATCGCGCCGCCGATCCCGCGTGTGATTTTACCCGCGAAGGCACTGCCGAAACCCGAAGCGGACATCGTTCCCGCAGAAGGCGACGATGTCGGCTCGGTGGCGAATCGCATCGTGAAAGGCACGAAAGCCGTCGGCGAAAAACTCTCGGGGCAAGACACTAGTGAAGAAACGCGGAAAGATCAAAAGCAGGTCGCCGACGATATCGACACGCTGATTAAGTTACTTGAAAATCCGCCACCGATGAGCGACCAAGGCCCGCCACCGCCGCCGATGCCAAACGATGGCCAACCGCCGCCACCTCAGAAAAACAAGGGTGAATCGAAACCGCAAGCTGGCGAAGGCAGTCGCCCACGACGGCCTCGCCCGCAAGCGAGTAAGCCGAACAAACCCGAGAGCGCACCGATGCTCGGCGATGGCCAACCGCAAGCCGCGAAGCCCGAAGGGCAACCGATGCCAATGCCGATGGGCAGCGGTGCAGAACCGGGCGACAAAAAATCGGGTGCAGGCACGCCGATGTTGCCACTTGCGGAGACGATCGCGAAAGATTTTTGGGGACACCTCCCCGAACAACCGCGGCAAAAGATGATGCAGTTTTTCCGCGAACAGTACCTGTCGAAGTACAAGGATCTGTTGCCGCAATACTACTCGGCGATCTCCGAAAAAGACAAGAAGGCGAAGAAGTGAACCCGAACGCCATCACTCGCCGCGGGTTTGCGCGTGCGACATTGCTCGGCGGCGTGGGCGCGACAGTCGCGCTGGTCGGCCACGCGCAAGACGGCGCGATGCCCGCACCGACTGACCTCGTGACTACCGAAACGCAGATCGCGATCAATCGCGGGCTGGCGTACCTCGCCCGCTCGCAACGCAACGATGGTTCCTACGACGATAACTCGGGGCCGAATGCTGCCATCGTCGGCCTCGCGGGTCTGGCGCTCATGGCGGGCGGGCACCAACCGGGGCGTGGCGAGTACGGCAAAATCGTCAGCCGCGCGATGGATTACCTGCTTTTGAAGTCCGCTTCGGGCAGCCCCGTCGGTTACATCAACGGCGGCGAAAATGCGTTCCAGCACGGCGGCGGGATGTATCAGCACGGCTTTGCCACGCTGTTCCTCGCCGAACTTTACGGGATGATGCCGACCGCGAACCGGCAACGGCGTCTCCGCGATGCACTCGAAAAAGCGACGGCCGTCATCGTGCGTTCGCAAAACAAACTCGGCGGTTGGCGGTACGATCCGCGGCCGAGCGAAGCCGATGTTTCGGTGACGGTTGCGCAACTGATGGCGCTACGGGCCGCACGCAATGCGGGGTTGTTCGTGCCGAAATCGACGATCGATGCGGGCGTGAAATACATCCAAGGGTGCCAACTCGACGACGGCGGTTACACCTACATGGTCGGCACGAACCAGGGTTCGTTGTTCCCGCGTTCGGCAGCGGCGTTGGTGGGGTTATTTAGCGCGGGAATCTACGAAGGCGACGTCATCGACCGGAGCGTGAAGTACCTCAAACGGTTCGTCCCGGGCAAGCGTGGCTTCAACGATATGGCGAGCGAACGCTATTATTATTACGCACATTATTACGCCGCACTCGCAATGTGGACGGTGGGCGGCACCGCGTGGGCCGAGTGGTTCCCCGCGATCCGCGACGACCTGATCGCACGCAGCCAAGGGCCAGGAAATATCTGGGCCGACTTCGGCCACGGCCCCGCCTACGCCACCGCAATGGCCTGCATCATCTTGCAACTGCCAAACAACTACCTGCCGATTTTGCAGAAATGAGATCCGACATTTTGCATAAGGACAACAATAATTGTAGGGGCACCCCCATGTGGGTGCCTTCGGATCAATAGGCACCCACTAGGGGTGCCCCAAGTGACGTGAAGTTGCTGTTGACGGGTTTTCTGGGCCATCCTGGTTCTGGTTCGGCGAACAGTTTTCGGGCCTGAAGGGTCCGTTCTGAAAGCCCAGGTCGGAGTGAGCGCAGCGAGCGCAGGCCTGGGGAAATTTCGAAAATATCCCCCGTCCTGAAGGGACGGTTCAGGCTGGATCACACTGAACGGTCCCTTCAGGACC